>NZ_JBFUIN010000011.1:0-50431 GCF_056401855.1 Bacillus sp. P4_D3 | reverse complement strand
CTATAGGTGATTACATAGGAGAGGGGTCGTCTTCGTGTCATTTACCTTTGAAATGTTAGAAGATAAAGTAGAGTTTTTTGAAGCGGCGGACTTAGCTTCTTTAGAAAAAAAAATTAGTGAGCAAATTGATAATAATAAAGCACTTATGCTCGAAGTACATCACATCTCGCATCAAATGGTTATGGATCCTGAAAGCAAAAGACCTTATTATAGTGCTGTTGTTCATTTTAAATTAAAGAAATTACGCTAACTAAAAAAGAGAGGCTCATAAGAGCCTCTCTTTTTTAGTTTAGAGTTTGAACAAGTACTGGTTTCCAGCCCTCATTTTCTACCCAATCAATATTTACATAATATTTTTTACCTGATTGCTTATCTTGGACATTACCGTAYGCTTTATTCTTACCGTTATTTCCGATTCTATGAATAACTAATTGCTCTACTGGAACGTCAATTGCAGTGGAAATCGCTTGATTCATTTCATTCCAATCTGCTGAACCTTTTTTAAACGTCATCGCAGGTGTTGCACCTTGTTCTGTACCTACTGGCTTCCAAGAGGATTTCGTATACGCATCTGTTGCCTTTGGCTGTGTTTTTTCAGCTGGTTCTTTCTCGGTAGCTTTCGCTTCCTCTTCAGCTTTTTTCTTTTCTTCTTCAGCCTGTAGCTTCTCTTCTTCCTTCTTCTTAGCCTCTGCTTTCTCTTGCTCGTTCTTCTTCGTCTCTTCTTTACCTTTAGCTTTCTCAGCTTTATTCTCTTTTGTTGTTTGCTGAGTTACTTTTTTATCACTAGAAGACGCTTGCTCTTTTCTTTCAGGAACAAACAATTGATATGATACAATAGCTACTAATATTAATACAATTGCAATTGCAATATTTAAAACACCGTTTTGACGACGTTTTTGTTGTTTCTGTTGAAATCTAGATCCTCCTGCCATTCTTCAAACCTCCATGCAGTTTTTCATACTTGCTATTGTAACATTAAATCTAGAAAGGTTGAACATTTACAATAATATTTTCACGAAATGAAAACATTTCATAAATAATTGCAAGATTACTTTTCAATTTCTAATTGATGAATTGCTTCTACCATTTCTGCAAAAGCTGGTGTAACTACATTTACGTTATCTGTTTCTACATCAACTACAACTAAAGCATATCTTGGGTTTTCATATGGAAAATAACCTGCAAACCAGCGATTCACCTTCTCTCCTTTTCCTGTTTGTGCCGTCCCAGATTTTCCAGCGACAGTTAGTTGCAACGAACGGAATGCGGTTCCCGTTCCTTTCTCCATCGTTACAACGCCTCTTAACAACTGTTGTAATTTTTTCATCGTTTCATAAGAAAGCTGTTTCCCATTTAATTTATGATTTTCAAATATAAAAAAGTTGGTTCCATTTTTATACACTATTTTTTTCACAGCTTTCACTTCCATCTTCTCTCCACCTCTAGCAATTGTCGCCATCATATTCGCTATAGCTAGAGGTGACACACGTACATCTTTTTGTCCGACCATCGTTTGAGCAATCGCTTTTCTACTATCTTTATTTTCTTCGCTCCCCCAAATAACAGCACTCTTTTCTTCTGGCAATTGCTCAAATTCTGGTGTATGAAATATCGAACCTTTCCACCCTACCTTCTTACTTGCTCCTAAGGCCTCTAAATACGTTTCTAATACGTCCCTATCCTTTTGCATTAGTTCATCACCTAATACGGCAAACGTTCGATTACAGCTTCTAGCAAAGCTTTCCTTAAAGTTTAATGACCCCATCATAACTTGTGGAAGATTTTCACCGTATAAATCCGTATTGCAGTTAAATGTACGATTAAACCGCACCAAATTCTCATCAATTACTGCTGCTGCAACTACTGTTTTAAAAACAGACCCCGGAAAATGAGGAGTTAACATTTGATTTTCAAGTGTAGCTTTATATATCCTCCTATCATTCATCTGTAAAGAAGGCCTACTTACCATTGCTAAAACTTCACTATTCTTTATGTCTAGTAATACTAATCCACCTTTTTTTATTCCATTTTCATCTATAATCCTCTCTGCTCGTCGTTGCAACGTTTTATGTATTGTTGTTTGAATAGTAACTGGATAAAACGGATTTCCTGGTGAAGTGTATTTCGCCTGTTTCCCGAAAATCGGTTCTCCCTGTCGATCCACTTGATATAGTACTTTCGCTTCTCCATCAGTCAGTAAAAATTCATCAAATGATTGTTGCAATCCAGAAATACCAATTGGCGTTTGTTTCGAAGTTTTTTTCATTTCTCCATAACGCTTTTGAAATTCCTGCTCATTCTCTCCCACATCACCAATTAAATGACTTGCCTCTCCCGTTTGCTTCAATCGAACTTCTGCTGCTACAATACCTAAAATATCTAATTGATTTACCTTCTCCATCTGCTCGAGCGTTAATTGAAATGGGATATTCCCCCTTCGTAATATAAATGCTTGATTCTTATTTTTCATTTGCAGTCTTATTTCTTGTCTCGACACACCAATGATATGCGCAATTTTCTCTAACATGTCATTTTTTATTTGTAAAAATGGAAAAACAATTAAGACTGGATATTTCTCTTCACCAATTTCCTTACCATTTCGATCTGTAAAATGCCCTCTTCCATTATCTACTGTAAGTGATTGTGTTCGTTGCGTAACACTTTTTTCAATCAAATTGATATTTCGATCAGTAAAGGATTCCGTATCAATAATCTGTATTTGGATTAAACGACAAAGTAATAAAAAAATCACACCCATAAAACAAATTAAAACAATTATAATTCTCCGTTTCATTTTCATAAAAAACACCTCGTCTATTGTAGTTTAGACGAGGTGTTTCACCTTTTATACAAATAAAAAATCACTCGTTTTCACACGAGTGATTTTTACGTTATTTTACAGAGATAATCTCTACTTGCATTTCTCCACCTGGTGTTTGGATTGCTACCTTTTCACCAATTTGCTTACCTAATAAGCTTTTTGCGATTGGAGAATCGTTAGAAATTCTTCCTTCAAATGGATCAGCTTCTGCGCTACCTACGATTGTGTACGCTTCTTCGTCTCCACCTGGTAACTCTTTAAATGTTACTGTTTTACCTAATGTTACAACTGTAGACTCTTCACCATTGTCTTGAATGATAACCGCATTACGGATCATATTTTCAAGTTGTGTAATGCGTCCTTCTACGAATGCTTGCTCATCTTTCGCTGCATCATACTCAGAGTTCTCAGAAAGATCTCCGAAGCTACGTGCGATCTTAATACGCTCTACAACTTCTTTACGTCTTACTGTTTTTAATTGTTCAACTTCGTTCTCTAGTTTTTGCTTACCCTCTTGCGTCATAGGGTATGTTTTTTCTGTTGCCATGTTTTCCACTCCTTTTATATACCAATCCCCTGAAAAAAAGAGGAGTTCCATATGAAAACTCCTCCGCTTATATATAGCGGAGGTTTCTAGCACACATGGCACTAGTGGAGTTGTCACATACAACCCCTTATTCTCCAATTCTTCCTTATATAAAGAAGGTATGTATGGAAAGTTGATATAAATATGCCCTCACCTATTGGTAGGTGAGGTTTCATGTTTCATTGTATTCGATAAGAAGGGAAAAAATCCCTTCCTATCGTATATCTTTTACTATGCTATTAMAAATTTACTTTTTGTTCAAGAATTGTTGCAATTTTTGTAACCATAATATCAATTGCAACATGGTTTTGTCCACCTTCAGGGATAATAATATCCGCAAATTTCTTAGAAGGCTCAATAAATTGATTATGCATTGGTCGTACAACGTTTACGTATTGGTCAATAACTGAATCCATTGTACGACCGCGCTCTTCAATATCGCGCTGCATGCGGCGTAAAATACGAAGGTCCGCATCTGTATCAACGAACACCTTAATATCCATTAACTCACAAAGACGTGGGTCTTCTAAAATAAGAATTCCTTCTAAAATAATTACATCTTTCGGCTCAACTGGAATAATTTTTTCTGAACGCGTATGCAATGTATAGTCATATATAGGCTTTTCCACTTGCTCATATGCAAGCAACTGCTGCAAATGGTCAATTAACAAATCATTATCAAACGCTAACGGATGATCGTAATTTGTTTTTAAACGTTCTTCCATTGGTAAATGGCTTTGATCTTTGTAATAATAATCTTGCTCCAAGATTAAAATGGAATGACCTTTAAAATGGTCAAAAATCGCTTTCGTTACACTTGTTTTTCCTGATCCTGAACCACCAGCGATTCCAATTACAACAGGCTTATTCGTCCCCATTCGACTACCACTCTTTCTTATTGAAGTATGTTTTTGCGCATCATATTATTCACATACACTGGTTGATCCACTTTGAATTTCACGATTTGCAACGGATGTCTCGCTGCATCTAATTCGTTTCCATCCTCATCCCAAATTTTCTCCACCGTCTGCGTAAAGTTTTCTATTTCTGGCCCAAAGAACTCCACTTCATGTCCTGGTTTGAAGTGATTACGTTGCTCAAGCGTTACGATGCCCGTTTCTTCATTATAATCTAACACTAAACCAGCAAAATCATACGTTGTTTTCTTACTATGATTTCCAAACATTTGCTCTTGATGTCCTGGAACCCCTTCAAAGAATGCAGGAGCTGTATCACGATTTGCACATTTATCAAGTTCATCTAACCATTCTTGTTTAAACTCAAAGTTATCCGGATCCGCACAATACGCATCAATTACTTTACGATATACAGTTGCTACAGTCGCTACGTAATGGATAGATTTCATACGTCCTTCAACTTTTAAGCTATCAATTCCAATTTCAATCATTTTCGGAATGGATAAGATTAAATTTAAATCTTTTGGGCTCATCGCAAAGTGAGCATCTTCTTCTTGGAATAGAGGAAGCTCTTTTGCATCTTTATGTTGTGATACCGTTTGAACTAAATCATAATCCCAGCGGCAAGATTGACAACAACCACCACGGTTAGAGTCACGCGCTGTCATATGGTTACTTAATGTACATCTCCCTGAATACGCGATACACATTGCACCATGGACGAATGCTTCAATTTCAATATCAACTTTTTCTTTAATTTCTTTCATTTCTTCATAGCTTGCTTCACGAGCTAATACAAGACGATGTAAACCTTCTTCTTTCCAATACTGTGCTGCTTTCCAGTTGGATAGTGATTGTTGTGTACTTAAATGCACCTCAACAGAAGGCGCTACACGTTTACATGTCTCAATAATAAGCGGATCGGCAACGATAATTCCCGTTACGCCAGCTTTTTCAATCCCTTTTAAATATTCCTCTAGCCCATCCATATTTTCATTATGTGCAAAAATATTTGTTGTTACGTATATTTTTGCTCCATATTTCTTTGCAAATTCAACGCCTTCTGCCATGTCTTCCAGCGTAAAGTTACCTGCATTAGAACGAAGACCAAATTCTTGTCCACCTAAATATACAGCATCTGCCCCATAATGGATAGCTACTTTTAATTTTTCTAAGTTACCCGCAGGGATTAACAGTTCAGGTTTTTTCACAATAACGCGTTTGCCATCGATCACCCGTGAAATTTCTTGTACAGTCATTTCCTACACCCTCCTCGTTTAGTAAACCGTTTCTTTAAAGAAGAATCCTGTATCTAACGGACGATTTACCGGTTGTATTTCTTCTATCTCTTTCAATAAATCATCTTTCACGTCATAATACGCATCACGATCTTCTACACATAAATCAATCGCTTTACGATATTTCTTCGTTACCTCAATAATGTATTCAGAACTTTTTAGGACACCATCAATTTTTAAGCTATCGACTTCAGCATCGATTAGTTCCTCTAACTCATCGATGAAACAAATATCATTTGGACTCATAATGTGAGTACCATTTTCATCTTCATAAATTGGATATTTGTTATTACGTTCTGGGTCGTATAAGAACATATTCTCTTCATACTTTTTCTTTTCGATGTCGAGATTACGCCCTTGATACTCAAAGTAGTTTCCTACTAGTGAACGCTTCGATTGGAACATGCAAGTCATACCGTGAATTTGTACTTCAAGTTCCACTTCAGCATTTTCTTTTAATTCAGCAATTTCATCTAAGCTAAGCTCACGAGCTAATACAGCGCGTTTCGCGCCTCTTTGCCCCCAATAGTTACAAGTAAACCAGTTTGTCGCTGTCGTTTCTGTATTCCAGTGCAGTTGCATGTTTGGTGCAACTTCACGAACAGCCATTAATACCGCTGGATCTCCGAAAACAATCGCATCTACATTTACCTCATTTAAAAAGGCAACGTAGTCCGTTAATTCTTCCACTTTATCATTGTGGAACATCGCATTCATTGCAACGTATACTTTCACACCATTTTCATGTGCAATGTTTACAGCTTGTTTCACATCTTCACGTGAAAACTCTCCTGCCAAACGTAAACCAAACTTTTGTTCACCAACCATTACTGCATCTGCCCCTGCTTTCACAAGAGGTTCAATATCCGCCACCGCTCTAGGCGTTACTAACAATTCAGGTTTCTTCATACTTTTGTCACCCTCTCTTTTTACTTACAGCCACTCCATCGCCAATTGGGAAAATCGTTGTATCATATCCTTCATGGTTCATAAGCCATTCATTGTACGTCTTAATACGACGAATCAAACCACGCGTACGTCTATTTTCAATTTTCTCTTTTGTCGTCACAAGACCATGGTACATAACGTTATCTGAAATAATAACGCCACCAGGATTTAATAACGGTTCGTATAAGTCAAAAAAGCGACGATACTGCCCTTTCGCTGCATCAATAAAAATAACATCAAATGTTCCATGTTCTTTCACTTGTTCGCCCGTTTCTAAAGCATCACCGTAAATAACAGAAATACGGTCTGTTACTGAGGAACATTCTATATATTCAAGTGCCTTTTCATATCGTTCACGATTGCGCTCTACTGTCACAATGCGAGAGTTCGGAATAGCTTGCATCATACGAATACTAGAATAACCGATTGCTGTTCCAAGTTCTAAAATACTTTCCGGTCCAATTAAACGTAAAAATTGCAGCATAAATTCCATTCCAAGTCGATCCATAATCGGCACATGGTTTTCAGTTGCATACTCTTCCATTTCAAGAATTAATTTATCTTTTGGATCAATAAATGATAATAGGTACTCGTTAACTGCGTCCTCCATAATTGGTCCTCCTTATTTACATGGAGAAGTGCCTCTATGACGCGTCAACCTTTGTCTTTTCACACATAGAATGCAATAAAAATACAAGCCAGTTTCACCCTTAGCTTGTACGTCCCGTTTTGATATTAAAAACGATTCTTCTGCCAGTTTTTAACCCGATATATTTTACCACAAAAAAGAGGGATGTGCGACCTTTTTCGCTACCCCTCCCGATTTCATTGTTTTTTCGTAATGTATTTTTGCTTTAATGCATTATGTTCTTCTAATGTTTTCGCATAATACACTTCACCACTTGGTGCAGCTAAGAAATAATAATAATCTGTTTGCGCAGGATCTAACGCTGCTTCCACTGAATGTTTACCAGAGTTTGCAATCGGTCCAACTGGCAACCCTTTCACAACATACGTATTGTACGGTGAGTTTACTTTCAAGTCTTCGTATAATACACGTTGTTTATGCTTTCCAAGCGCGTATAGTACCGTCGGATCCGTTTGAAGCGGCATACCTTTCGCTAAACGATTATAGAAAACACTAGAGATTTTCTGGCGATCTGTAAAGCCAGTGGCCTCTTCTTCAATAAGTGAAGACAACGTGAGCAGTTGATGCACATCCCAGTTCTTCGCTTTCATTTTCGCCTCATTTTGAACAATGATTGCATTCGTTTTCTCAAGCATCGGAATTACGATTTCTTCTAATGTCGTATCTTTCTTATAGAACGAATACGTCGCAGGATATAAATAACCTTCTAATGGATATTTAATATTACTATCAAAAATTTTATCCGTTAATAGCTTCGGATACTTTTGCTGCATTTTTTGAATAAATGCTTTATCGTTTAATTGACGCACAACATCATCTTTATTCCACTTTAATTCTGTCGCAATCACTTCAGCAATTTCAGTTACTTGTGCTCCTTCTTTAATCGTCACTTTATAAAGAGCCGGACGATGTACGTTGCCAGATGACATTTGTTCAATGACATCGTTAGCATTCATCGAAGGATTTAATAAATATGTACCTGCTTGTAAACTTTTTGACTTAACTTTCGTATAAAAACTAAAAACTGTACCGCTGTTCACAGCACCTTTTTCTTCTAAAATCTCACCGATTTTACTTGTAGATGACCCCTTTGGAATCTCTACTTCAATCTCTTTTTTATTTCCACTATCAACTGGTCCTAATGCAGATGAAATATACGCATAGACTGATCCACAAACTAAAAGCAGTGCGATAATCGAAATTAAAAAAATGCGTCTACGCTTCTTCTTCACTTGATTCTCTACCAAAATTCTTCCTCCTTATTTAATTGTAGACCATATACACTTCCTCTATACAATGCCCTACAAACATAAAGCAAAACCAATCATTTCTAAATAATTGGTGACAGCTACTCATTTAAAGCCTCATTTCATACAACCCGTCTTATTATACTATAAACAATTAAGTAGTTTCGACAAAAAATCTGTCATTTTGCATATGAATACAAAAAAGGCGAACTGTGTACACAGTCCGCCTTTTTATACATTACTACTCTTCGTCTTGCTCATCAGCAAGAGTGTTAAACATTTCTTGTACCATTTCCCACTCTTCTTCAGATTCAATTGAAAGTAATGTTCCGCCCTCTTCTTCACTTTGCTCGTATGCCATTGCATCGAAGATTTGGTCTCCATCTTCGTCTACTTCACCGATTGGAGAGAAGACTACGTAAGATTTTTTGCCGAATTTTTCAGCATCAAAAGTGAAAATAATTTCACATAAATGTTCGTTTCCTTTTTCGTCTACAATTGTAATTTGATTTTCTTCCATTTTGGTCACCTCTTATTTACTATCTAGAAATCCTTGTAAGATTACGACTGCAGCCATCTTATCGATTACTTGCTTTCGCTTCTTACGGCTCACATCAGCTGAAATGAGCAGACGTTCCGCTGCCATCGTCGACAAACGCTCGTCCCACATTACAACTTCTAATTGTAACAGATTTCGCAGGTTTTCTGCAAATTGTTGGCACGCTTCACCACGCGGGCCAATTGTACCATTCATATTTTTAGGTAAACCTACTACTATTTTGTCCACATTGTACTGTTTTACCAACTCAGAAATACGGTCAAAACCAAAGTTGCCTCGTTCTTCGTTAATCCTGATTGTTTCCAGTCCTTGTGCTGTCCAGCCCATTTCATCGCTCATTGCAACACCGACTGTTTTAGTACCAACATCTAAACCTAATATCCGCATAAACTACTCCTCACGATGATGTTTCAAGTAAGACTTCACAAGCTCTTCAATTAACTCATCACGTTCAAGCTTGCGAATAATGCTTCGTGCATCTTTATGGCGAGGTATGTATGCTGGATCTCCACTTAATAAATAACCGACGATTTGGTTAATCGGATTATAACCTTTTTCTTGAAGTGCATTATACACAGTTAAAAGTACATCATTTACATGGACACTCTGCTTTTCATCTTGAATGCTAAACTTCATTGTTTTATCAAAACCGTCCATTTCAAGCACCTCACTTGTAAGTAGTAAGTATAGAGAGAAGAACTTCTCATCTCCCTACCATTGTACACTACTATCTCTTTATTTTGAAACAGATTTAACGTACTCTTGTACAAATGCTAAAGCTTCCTCAACTTGCGCTGGGTTTTTACCACCTGCTTGAGCCATGTCAGGACGGCCACCACCACCGCCTCCACAACGAGAAGCTACTTCTTTCACAAGTTTACCTGCATGGTAACCTTGACTAATTAAATCTTTCGTTACGCCAGCTAAAATATTTACTTTATCGTCATTTACAGACACTAATACAACAACTGCAGACTCTAATTTATTTTTAAGATCATCCATCATTGTACGTAAATTGTTCATATCTGCAACATTTACTTTCGCCGCTAATACGTTCACACCATCAACTGTCATTACTGAATCAGTTAAGTTTCCAGCTTCGATATTGCTTAATTTCGCAGCAAGAGATTCGTTTTCTTTTTGAAGTTGTTTTACTTCAGCAAATAAACCATCAACTCTTGTTAAAATATCTTTCGGATTTGTTTTCATTTTTCCTGCTGCTTCTTTTAATAAACCTACTTGATCGTTCATTAATTCGTATGCAGATTTCCCAGTTACCGCCTCAATACGACGTGTTCCTGCACCGATACCAGATTCAGCAACGATTTTGAAAATACCGATAGAAGCTGTGTTATCAACGTGACAACCACCGCAAAGCTCTAAGCTGTAATCGCCTACTTGTACAACGCGTACAACATCACCGTATTTTTCACCGAATAATGCCATTGCGCCCATTTCTTTCGCTTCTTCGATTGCTTTTTGAGAAATCGCAACATCAATACTTTGCCAAATTTTTTCGTTTACGATACGCTCAATTTTTTCTAATTCGTCAGCTTGTACTTGACCGAAGTGAGAGAAGTCAAAACGTAAACGTTCAGATGTTACAAGAGAACCCGCTTGGTTAACATGCGTTCCAAGTACATCTTTTAATGCTTGGTGCAGTAAGTGAGTTGCTGTATGGTTTTTCACAACGCTACTACGGTTTTTCGTATCGATAAGAGCTTTTACAGCCGCTTCTTTCGTTAATGTACCTTCTTCAACAACAACTTTGTGTAAGTTTTGACCATTTGGTGCTTTTTGTACGTCTTTTACAAGAACTTTCACGCCGTCAGCAAGAAGATAACCACGGTCTGCAATTTGCCCACCGCTCTCAGCGTAGAATGGCGTTACATCAAGCATTAATTGTCCTTCTTCACCTGCTTGTAGGCTATCTGTGTACTCGCCATTTTTTACAAGTGCAACAACGTTACTTTCTGTTGCAACTGTACCGTAACCAACGAATTCGCTCGCTACTTTAACTTCACCAAGTACACCGCCTTGAACTTGCATAGAATCAACGTCTTGACGAGCAGCACGTGCACGCTCACGTTGTTTCTCCATTTCATTCTCAAAGCCTGCTTGATCAACTGTCATACCAGCTTCTTCTGCATATTCTTCTGTTAATTCAATCGGGAAACCGTACGTGTCGTATAGACGGAAAGCATCTACGCCAGAAATAACAGTTATTTTTTCTTCTTTCGCTTTTGCAATTACGTCAGCTAAAATTGATTCACCATCATGAAGTGTTTCATGGAAACGCTCTTCTTCATTCTTCACAACTTTTGCGATGAAATCTTTCTTTTCAAGTACTTCTGGATAGAAGTCTTTCATTACTTCTCCAACAACCGGTACTAATTCAAACATGAATGGACGGTTGATATTTAATTTTTTCGAGTAACGAACAGCGCGGCGTAATAAACGACGTAATACATAACCACGGCCTTCGTTAGAAGGAAGTGCTCCATCACCAACCGCAAATGTTACTGTACGAATATGGTCAGCAATTACTTTAAATGCCATATCTTTTTCTAAGTCACCATTACGATACTTCTCGCCAGAAATTGATTCTGTCGCCCCAATCATCGGCATGAATAGGTCTGTATCAAAATTCGTAGGCACATCTTGAACGATAGATGTCATACGCTCTAGACCCATCCCTGTATCGATGTTTTTCTTAGGAAGCGGCGTATATGAACCGTCTGGATTATGGTTAAATTGAGAGAATACAAGGTTCCATACTTCTAAGTAACGCTCGTTTTCTCCGCCCGGATATAATTCTGGATCACTAAAGTCATTACCGTAAGCTTCACCGCGGTCATAGAAAATCTCTGTATTCGGTCCACTTGGTCCTTCACCGATATCCCAGAAGTTTTCTTCTAAACGGATGATGCGTTCTTTTGGAACACCCATTTTCTCATTCCAAATTGTGAATGCTTCTTCATCTTCCGGATGAATTGTAACAGATAGTAATTCTTTATCGAATCCGATCCACTTGTCGCTCGTTAGAAATTCCCAAGCCCAAGTAATTGCTTCTTCTTTGAAGTAATCACCGATTGAGAAGTTCCCTAACATTTCAAAGAATGTATGGTGACGAGCCGTTTCCCCAACGTTTTCAATATCGTTTGTACGAATTGATTTTTGTGCATTTGTAATACGTGGGTTTTGCGGGATTACACGTCCGTCAAAATATTTCTTTAATGTCGCTACACCACTATTAATCCATAGAAGAGATGGATCCTCGTGCGGAACTAGTGATGCACTTGGTTCTACTGCATGTCCTTTTTCTTGGAAAAAGTCTAAAAACATTTGACGAATTTGTGCGCCTGTTAGTTGTTTCATTGTATTTTCCTCCTTAAATATAAAAAACTCCCGCCCCTAATAAAAGGGACGAGAGTTAACTCGCGATACCACCCTAATTATGAATTGATTATTATAACAATCAATTCATCACCTCATGGTGCCGTAACGTGGCAAGACGGCAGTGATTAGCTGCTCTCAGGATTAGCTTTCTGTTACCCTTCATTTAAAGCTTCTTTCAGCCATTGGAAGCTTCTCTCTATAAATGGACTGTAACATACTTGTTCCGTCATTGATTTAATGTATTATATGACTAAATATAATAGAATTCTCTTAAGTTTGTCAATGTAGATAATAATAATTATATTGTACTACACACATTTTCGTTAGCTACATAAGCATCTACTTTTCATTTTAAATATCTTCTCTTTTCCAAAGAGGCCTCACATGAACGACCACTGTCCGAATGACCGCTAAAATAGGAACCGATATTAGTAATCCTACAATCCCCGCAACTTCTCCCCCTACTAGTAACGCAAACATAATAATCACAGGATGCATACGAAGCGACTTACCAACGATGTAAGGCGATAAAATGTTACTTTCCAAAAATTGCAAAATAGCAATCGTAATTCCCGCCTTAATGAGTAAACTCGTTGATACCGTTGCCGCAATCATCAACGTCGGAATCGCCCCTAAAATAGGACCAAAGTATGGGATTATATCCGTTACCCCAATAATAATACCGAGTAATAACGGATATTTCATACCGATAAACCAAAAAGAAAGAACAGATACTCCCCCTAATACTAAGCAAACAAATAACTGTCCTCGAATATAACTTCCGAGTGACTTATCAATTTCTTTCGCAAGCATTTGACCCGTACTACGCCACTTACTCGGAACTAGTTTCCAAAAAATATGATAAAACTCACCGTAATCTTTTAATATGTAAAATACAATGAACGGAATTAAGAAAATAATGAGCAATGAATCCAGTACACCACGTGCTGTGCTCATAACTTTATTTAAAAGCGTTTGTATCTTCATTTCTACACCAACGAAAATTTGCTTTACCTTTTCATGAATAAATGATGGGAAATTCGCTGTTTGTTCTGTAACTCCATCCATCCAAGAATCGTACATTTTTGTAAACTGCGGAAATTGTTCATTAATTTCTTGTAACTGTTTAATAACAACTGGCGTTCCTTTATAAATCCCATAGCCAATTCCGCCAAAGAAAAGAATATAAATGAGCAAAATAGCAAGTGTGCGTGGCATTCCTTCCTTATGGATTTTTTCAATTAAAGGGTGTAATAAATAAGCAATAAAACAAGCAATAAGAAACGGTGTGATCGCCACTTTAAATACAAAAATAATCGGTGCCCATAGTGGCTTAATTTTTAAAAAGACGAGCAAACAAAGAAAAACGAGTAACAATAATCCTAAACGATATATCCAAATGATTTTAAGATTCTTCACACGAAAAACCTCCTCCACCTTTATTTTGAAAATAAATAGGTTAGGTTATGTGCAAAAGTTTTAAAATCTTTTTATACAGACCATACTGTTTTTTAAAGACGTACATATATTTAACATAATAAGGACAACCACCCATGAAAATACAAAATGTCAAAATATAATCAGGAGGGCTCATAATGATCTTATTTATGCTTGCATTATCCGCGCTTTTTATGCTTCTTGAATGGATTTGTATCGGGTTTGGTATTTGGAAAGGCTTCTTTATTCGTTCCTCGCGAAAAGAAAGAGCGAAGCACTTATGGCATTATGGAATGCTTGGCGTTGGATGTTACGGTTTATCTTATCTCTTCTCTGAAATCGGACTTTTATATTTGCATACAAGCACATAAAAAAACTCCCTTATCATGAAGGGAGTTTTTACGCCTTATAAATAAGACTTAATCATCTTACGTGCTTTTTTCACATTGCGTTTTGAGAATACATCTTGTTTGCGAGCATATTGATATGCTGCAGCTCCAACACCTAATGCGATTAATGAATTGCGTAGATTCAAAGTAAATCCCCCTTTTCGTTATCCGATCGTTCTTTCATTATCATCAAATAAATCATCAAGAGAGCTTAATGAACCATCTTCCTCTACTTGATGTGTATGGATTTTCCCCTTTGAAACCGATAATTCGATATAACAATTCCAGCAATAAAATTGGTTGACACCTATTTTTCCGATGTCTTTCCCTTTGCAATTTGGACAACTGAACATATGGCTTTCATCTCCTTACAGTCTCCCAGATTCTATTCGCCATTATGTCCAAACTGCATTCATTTATACATTACTGGAGCMTTWCAACGTTATACGTTTGAAAGTTTCACTATATAATTTCACCTTGTTACATGAAATCATACGGTGAAATGTTTTCCACATCCATTTCTTCACCATTAACCGTCACCATTTGCACTTCTCCTTGTGATTCTTGCAATCGACCAGCTAAAGTCGTTTGACGCATTGCATCATCAAGGCGATTCACACCGGATTGAAAAGCTGCTTCCTCCCCGCAAATAATAAGGAATTTCTTACTTCTTGTAATACCCGTGTAAATTAAATTACGACGTAACATACGGTTATAGCTTTTTACAATCGGCATAATAACAATCGGAAATTCACTACCTTGTGATTTATGAATCGAGCAGCAATATGCATGTGTAATTTGATTTAAATCTGGCTTTGTATACGTTACTTCAATCCCATCAAATGAAACGATAATCATGTCTTGTTGCTCAACGTTTTCTTTCGCATAAAACACCGAAACGATTTCTCCGATATCACCATTAAATACTTGGCTTTCCGGCTGATTGACGAGTTGCAGTACTTTATCTCCTCTGCGGTATACAACGTCACCGTATGCAATTTCTTTACTTTTTTCCCTTTTCGGATTAAACACTTCTTGGAGAGCTTCATTTAACACATTAATACCTGCTGGTCCGCGGTACATAGGTGCCAACACTTGTACATCTCTTGCGCTAAATCCTTTTGTCTTGGCATTTTCACATACTTTTTTTACAACTTCAACGATTTGAGCGCCTGTACAAGAAATAAAGGAACGATCCTTTTTATTTTGTGCTAAATCTGGCGGAAGCGCACCACCTTTTATCGCATGGGCAAGCTGAATAACAGATGACCCTTCCGCTTGACGATAAATTTCTGTAAGCTTGACCGTTGGAACTGCACCTGCATTCAATAAGTCTTTTAGCACTTGTCCAGGTCCTACAGATGGCAACTGATCTTCATCACCTACAACGATAACTTGAATATTTGTCGGAAGCGACTTAAACAGCTGATTTGCAAGCCAAATGTCTACCATTGAAAACTCATCAATAATGAGTAACTTTCCTTGTACTGGATCGGTTTCATTACGCTGGAAAGATCCTTCTGGCGTCCAACCGAGTAGACGATGAATTGTGCACGCCGGAAGCCCCGTCGATTCACTCATTCGCTTCGCTGCTCTTCCAGTTGGAGCCGTTAATAAAATCGGAAATGGATTATCATCACTATATTCATTCGGATTTAATGATACTCCGTGAAGTGATGCATACATTTCAACAATCCCTTTAATAACTGTTGTTTTCCCCGTTCCTGGTCCACCTGTTAATAGCATCATCGGCTTATGAAGTGCAGTTTGAACTGCTTCTTGCTGAAGCGGCGCATACTGCACCTTTAGCTGTTCTTCAATTTCTCCTAATGTTTTTAACACTTCTGCTTCAGGGAATGCAGGGGTTTCTTCTTGATTCATAAGACGACGGATCGACTTTACAACGCCTTTCTCAGAATAGAATAAAGAAGCTAAATACACTCGCTCTTCTTCTATAATGACTTTCCCTTCGCTTTGCATCATTTCAACGCAGCCTACAATATCTTCCTCAGTCACTCTGCCTTCTTGATTATTTAAAAGTGACATCGTTTCTCTTACAAGCTGACCTTTTTCCATATACACGTGACCGAGTTGTAATGAAATATTCTCTAACGTATAAAAACACCCTGCACGTACACGGTCGTCGTGATTGCCCGTTATTCCGATTGCACGCCCTATATCATCTGCTCTTCCAAATCCAATTCCGTCCACTTCTTCAATAAGTTTATACGGATTATTACGAATCACTTCTAATGTCATCTCTTTATATTGCTGATAAATTTTAATAGAAAGTTTTGTTCCAAAACCGTAACCATTTAAAAAACTCATCACTTTCTCGAGCCCTTGATGCTCAATAATCGTCTCATATATTTCCTGCGCTTTTTGCTTGTTTACAACACCACTTAACGCATCCGGATCATCCATAATTTTAGAAATCGCATGCTCACCAAGATGGTCCACGATTTTTTCGGCTGTACGCTTTCCAATCCCTTTAAATAAATCGCTCGCTAAATATTGCACCATACCTGCTTTTGTTTGTGGCAGTTCTTTTTTAAACGTTTCAACTAAATATTGTTTTCCATACTTTGGGTGGTCTTTAAAATGACCTGTTAATGTAAACACTTCATCTTCATGCATACGGGGAAAATGACCGTTTATCATTACTTTTTTTTCGTCGTATGTTTCATTCGTTTCAATGACTTTCATACTGACAACGGAATAGAGGTTTTCTTCGTTGTGGAAAATGGTATGAAGAACTTGCGCTTTTATAAATTTTTTCTCTTCCTCAAACAAATCCATTGCATGTTGATTTCCCATATTTCCTCTCCTTTCCGAGTTCTTTTCACTTTAATGAGCAGTACATCCCCCACCTCTTTCACAATCTTTAGATGAGGGGTAACTGCGCATTAAACTATAATTTCACTTTATTCAGCTTCTTGCTCTAATAAACGAATACCATTACCAGCTAAAAAGTGGTCTGCTTGAATTTCAGTCGCTTTCTTAAATAAAGTAAGAGCTTTCTCGTTATTGTCTTCGAATACGTACGCAACACCTAAATTATAATACGCATCCGCATGCTCTTCATCCATTTCTAATACCTTTTCAAAATAAGGTTTTGCCTCTTGAATATGTTCTAGTCGCGCGAAGCAAAGTCCGCATTGGAAAACAGCTTCTACATCATTTTCATCTAATTCAGTTGCTCTTTGTAAAAATGGCAGCGCAAGACGATCATTTCCAAGTTGCACATGTGTGATACCTAACATAAATGTTACGTCAGCTGATTGTAATCCCGCTTGCATCGCTTGTTCAAATACAGCCTTCGCCTCTGCAAATTGCTCTTGACCGTAATATACGTTTCCTAAGCCATAATAAGCAGCCGCAGATTTACCATCTAATTCTACTGCACGTTTATAAAATAAAATTGCTCGCTCACTATCACCTAATACATCTAATAAATTCGCAAAGTTAATGTATCCAAGCGCATCTTTCGGATTTTCTTCGATTGCTTCTGTGAAATTTTCAGCTGCTTCTTCCCAGTTTCCTTCTTGCATATATTTAATACCTGTTTCAAGTTTGTTTGACATATCCTTCACCTCTACAACAAATTATAACAAAGAATGTATTTTCCAAGCGAACAAAAATTCGCTTTATGTAAAAGAAACCTCTAACCGCTAATCGGCAGAGGCTTCTCGTGTTATCCTAAATAATCTAATTTCTTACCACTATGATATACTTCATCAATTGTAGCGCCGCCTAAGCACTCATCTCCATCATAGAAAACAACTGCTTGGCCTGGCGTAATCGCACGAATTGGCTCATCACAAAGAATACGAACTGTATTTTCATCAACGATTTGAACCGTTACTTTATTGTCTGCTTGACGATAACGGAATTTCGCTGTACACGTAAATTCTTTTTCCTTCGCTTTATTACTTACCCAGCCTACATTCGTAGCAATAACTTCATCACCATATAGAAGTTCGTTATGGAATCCTTGGTCAACATATAAAATGTTTTCTTTCAAGTTTTTCCCAACAGCAAACCATGGATCACCATTACCACCAATACCAAGGCCATGACGTTGTCCAATTGTATAGTACATTAAACCATCATGTTTCCCTTTCACTTCACCAGATAATGTTTGCATCACACCTGGTTGCGCCGGTAAATAGTTACTTAAGAAATCTTTAAAGTTACGCTCACCGATGAAGCAAATACCAGTACTATCTTTCTTCGCCGCTGTCGCTAAACCAGCTTCTGTCGCCATTTCGCGAATTTGTGGTTTCTTTAATTCACCTAATGGGAACATTGTTTTTGATAGTTGCTCTTGGCTTAATTGATTTAAGAAATATGTTTGATCTTTATTGTCATCAACGCCGCGAAGCATTTTATATTCGCCGTCCATATAAGCAACGCGTGCATAATGACCTGTTGCTACATAATCAGCACCAAGTGCAATTGCATGCTCTAAAAATGCTTTAAATTTAATTTCTTTGTTACACATTACATCTGGGTTTGGTGTACGACCAGCTCGGTACTCATCTAAAAAGTACGTAAATACTTTATCCCAGTATTGTTTTTCAAAGTTTACTGCATAATACGGAATGCCGATTTGGTTACACACTTCAATTACATCATTGTAATCTTCTGTTGCTGTGCAGACACCATTTGCATCTGTATCATCCCAGTTTTTCATAAAAATTCCGATTACATCATAACCTTGCTCTTTTAATAAAAGAGCTGCTACAGATGAATCGACGCCACCGGACATCCCGATGACAACGCGTGTTTCGTGAGGTAGTTTGTTCATCATGTCACCTCCCATGCTAATTTTGTGTTAATCGCTTCACGATTTTCACTGTTTCGTACGCCGCTTTTTCAATTTGCTCTTTCGTATTTCCAAGACCGAAACTAAAGCGTACGGATGAACGTATTTGATCGGAATCTTTTCCGAACATCGCCACTAATACATGTGATGGGTCAATCGAACCAGCTGTACAAGCAGAACCACTTGATACTGCAATGCCAGCTAAGTCTAAGTTTACAAGAAATGGTTCAATATTCATTCCTGTAAAACTTACATTAAACACATGTGGTAAGCGATATTCCAAGTTTCCGTTTACCTCGAAAGTAATGTCTTCATTCTTGAAGACAGATACCATTATATCTTTAAACTCTTCATATTGGGCATTTTTTTGCTCACGAGTTTTTTCAGCTAGCAAAATTGCTTGCTGAAGTCCAGCAATACTAGGTACATTTTCAGTACCCGCACGACGTTTTCTTTCTTGCTCTCCGCCTATTAATAACGGTTCAAACTTCACATTTGCACCAGCATATAGGAACCCGACACCTTTTGGTCCGTTAATTTTGTGAGCTGAAATTGATAATAAATCAATTCCAAATTCTTTCACATCAATCGATAATAAACCGTAGGCTTGTACAGCATCTGTGTGGAAATAAGCTTGATGTTCTTTTAACAGCTTACCTATTTCCGCAATTGGTTGCATTGTCCCTACTTCATTATTCCCGAACATAATAGATACAAGAATCGTCTCTTCCGTTAGTGCCTTTTGTATGTCAGAAACTTGAACACGCCCTGTTTCATCAACAGGTAAATACGTCACTTCAAATCCTTCACGCTCTAACAATTCACACGTATGCAAAATCGCATGATGTTCAATTTGCGTTGTAATAATGTGGTTACCTTTGTGACGATTCGCGCGCGCTACACCTATAAGTGCTAAATTATCAGCTTCTGTACCACCGCTCGTGAATATAATTTCATTTGGACTCGCGTGAATGCTACGTGCACACACACGTCTCGCCTCATCTACCGCATGGCGCGTTTGACGCCCATAAAAGTGAATGCTAGACGGGTTTCCAAATGTTTCTGTCATATATGGAATCATCTTTTCGACCACTTCTGGGTGAGTCGGAGATGTCGCAGCATGATCTAAGTAAATGCGTTCCATTAAATCTCCTTCTTTCCAAATCGTTTCACAAGGAATTAAATGTAAAACATATAGCCCCCGTGATTTTCTTCCTCATAACGTACTAAATCTTCTAAAGTTGTACTATCTAATACTTCTTGCACCGCATCACGAACACGCATCCATAATTGGCGTTGTGCTGGTTCTTCTTCTTCTATCATTTCTACAACACTAATTGGACCCTCTAGTACACGGATTACATCTCCAGCTGTAATGTTGACTGGCTGATCAGATAATACATATCCGCCATATGCCCCGCGCGTACTCTTTACAAGACGAGCGTTACGAAGTGGTGAAATTAATTGCTCTAAATAATGCTCAGATAGGTCATGTGCCTGCGCAATTGATTTTAATGAAATTGGGCCTTCACCAAATTTTTTTGCAAGGTCGATCATAATTGTTAAGCCGTAGCGGCCTTTCGTTGAAATCTTCATCTATTTGCACCTCATTTCAAATTTTCACTTCTATTGGTTATATCTTATTTATAAAAGAACACAATTTAAAATCCTATGAAATTATAGCATAATATAGTATTATAAGAAATTTCAACTTGTGTATCAAAATGATAACATAAAATCACATTGAAAAACTCGGAAATTATTACAATTGAAAGAAAAATGAAAATATTCCCCTTCATTTTTCCCATAAAACAGCATCCTATTTCAAATTTCATAAAAAAAAATGATACGATAGAATGAGATTATACATTAAGGGAGAGGGTCAAATGAAACAACCACTCGCACATCGAATGCGCCCTACAAATATTCAAGAAATTATCGGACAACAGCATTTAGTTGGTGAAGGCAAGATTTTATGGCGAATGGTCCAAGCAAATCATTTTCAATCAATGATTTTATATGGTCCTCCAGGCACAGGAAAAACATCAATCGCTAGCGCAATTGCAGGAAGCACTGGAACCCCGTTTCGCCTCTTAAACGCTGTTACTCATAATAAAAAAGATATGGAAGTTGTCGTACAAGAAGCGAAGATGCATCGGCACCTCGTTTTAATTCTGGATGAAGTTCATAGGCTAGATAAAGCGAAGCAAGACTTTCTATTACCCCATTTAGAAAGCGGACTTCTTACTTTAATTGGTGCAACGACAAGCAATCCGTTCCATGCTATTAATTCTGCTATTCGAAGTCGTTGTCAAATCTTCGAATTACACGCATTAACAGAAGATGATATTTTAATTGGCTTAAAACGAGCGCTTGAAGATAAAGAAAAAGGGCTTGGGGAATATGATGTAACTGTTACGGATGAAGCATTACATCACTTTGCAAATGCGTCAGGCGGAGATATGCGCTCAGCTTATAATGCACTTGAACTAGCTGTTTTATCTAGCTTTACAACTGACGACAAAGCCGCGGAAATTACACTTGAAATCGCAGAAGAATGCTTACAAAAAAAGAGTTTCGTTCACGACAAAGGTGGCGATGCTCACTATGACGTTTTATCTGCTTTTCAAAAATCAGTACGCGGAAGTGATGTGAACGCCGCGCTTCATTATTTAGCACGTCTTATTGAAGCTGGTGACTTACAAAGCATCGGTAGACGTCTGCTTATTATGGCATATGAAGATATCGGACTTGCTAGCCCACAAGCTGGACAACGTACACTTGCAGCGATTGAATCAGCTGAACGGGTCGGCTTCCCAGAGGCACGCATACCACTTGCAAATGCTGTTATTGAACTTTGTCTATCACCGAAATCAAATTCGGCCTATAAAGCACTCGATGCCGCACTACACGATTTACGTAATGGCCAAACAGGCGATATTCCAAGTCATTTAAAAGATAGTCATTATAAAGGAGCCGAATCATTAGGAAGAGGCATCGGATACTTATATCCACACGATCACCCAAACGGTTGGGTACAACAACAATACTTACCTGATAAAATTAAAAACAAGCAATATTATAAACCGAAAACGACAGGGAAATTTGAACAAGCACTTTCTACTGTTTATGAAAGATTACAAAGTTCGCATAAAATGAAGAATAAAGGGTAATATAAGCGAAAACGTCACCATTACGGAGGCTTCGCTTATGAAAACACGTCAAGATGCATGGACAAAAGAAGACGATCTCCTTTTAGCAGAAACTGTTTTACGACATATTCGCAGCGGAAGTACACAAATAAAAGCATTCGATGAAGTTGGTGATACATTAAACCGAACTTCAGCAGCTTGTGGCTTTAGATGGAATGCTGAAGTAAGACCATATTATGAAGATGCGGTGCAAATTGCAAAAAAACAACGTAAAGAATTAAAGCGTTCGGAAGCTAAAATAGAAAAAGAGCAGTTCACACAAACTCGGCAGCTCGTAATCGATGCCGAGTTTTCAGAAGATATTGCCCCAAATAAACAAGATCTTACAATGCAAAATGTCATCTCATTTTTGCAAAACTTGGAGCACAATAACCCTTCACTCGCAAAGTTACAAACTGAAAATGACGTATTACAAGATCAGCTCACTTCCCTGCAAAAAACGAATAATGAACTTGAAGCAAAATTAGCTGTTCTCACAAAAAAACAACAAGCAATCGAAGAAGATTATGCAATGCTTGTTAGAATTATGGATCGTGCTCGAAAACTTGTTTCGGTCGAAGAACAAGAAGAGCAAATTGCTCCGATTTTCAAAACCGATCAAAATGGAAATTTAGATATTATATATTCAGCAGAAAATTGAAAATGGGGATGTCACTTTTTCAACTTAGTGACATCCCTGTTTATTACTACGGCAAACATCGCCTCGGTAAATGAAATTATATTAACGATTTTCCGAATATATCTATCACAACTCGAAATATATCAACCATTCGACATAGAATATCGATTTACCGACAAAAATTGACATTAATAATATTTCTTTAAAACATACAAAAAGCATATACCCTAGGCGGATATATGCTTCCTTTTTATTCTTGCCCTACACGCTTCACTTCTACGTTTTTAATACGTTCACGTACAACGTGACTTGCCATAATTAAGCCTGCCACAGATGGTACGAATGCATTTGAAGAAGGTGGTAATTTCGCTTTACGAATTTTTGCATTTTCGTCTGGTACGATTTCTTTACGTACTTCTTCACGAATTACGATTGGGTTTTCGTCAGAGAAGACAACTTTTACACCTTTTTTAATACCATCTTTACGAAGCTTCGTACGAATTACTTTCGCAATTGGATCTGTATGTGTTTTTGAAATGTCCGCAATACGGAAACGAGTTGGGTCCATTTTATTTGCCGCACCCATACATGAGATAATTTTAATTTTACGACGTAAACATTGTTTAATTAAATGAATTTTGAACGTAATCGTATCAGATGCATCTACTACGAAATCTAAACCCTGTTTAAAGAACTCTTCATATGTTTCATCTGTATAAAACATCTCTAGTCCAATTACTTCACATTCCGGATTAATGTCCGCAATACGCTCTTTCATTAATTCTACTTTTGAACGTCCTACAGTAGATACTAACGCGTGAATTTGACGGTTTACGTTTGTAATATCTACAACGTCTTTATCAACTAATACAAGACGTCCTACGCCAGAACGTGCTAGCGCTTCTGCCGAAAATGACCCTACGCCGCCAATTCCTAAAATACCGACTGTACTATTTTTTAATATTTCAAGGCCTTCTTTTCCAAAGGCTAATTCATTACGTGAAAATTGATGTAACATTCAGCTCTACACTCCTATTACAAAAATGGTCTACCATGTATTCTAGCGTTTTTCCGACTATTTGTATAGAAAAAGTTATAGAATTCCTAAAAATACGTATTTCAAACAAGGAAAACATAATGTAAACCGGACTTTTTTCTTACATATACGTTTAAAAAGGAGGATTTAGAGAACCGAGCAGATCGAGGCACTTATGCTAGGAGGAGCACAGTGTAGGGATACTACTCGAACACCGGACTAACATACGTAACGATGAGATGCGACTGTTATCTAAACCGGACTTTTTAAACTTCCTCTTCAATATACGTTTAAAAAGGAGGATTTAGAGAACCGAGCAGATCGAGGCACTTATGCTAGGAGGAGCACAGTGTAGGGATACTACTCGAGCACCGGACTAGCATACGTAACGATGAGATGCGACTGTTATCTAAACCGGACTTTTTAAACAATCTCTATAAAAAAAGCCTAGACGGCTATAGTATAACCATCTAGACTCTATTCTTACTTCTCTTCTTTCACTTTCACGCTCAATTTTAAGCTTAGCTCTTCAAGCTGCGCTTCTGCAACTGGGCTTGGAGCTTCTGTTAATAAGCAGCTTGCGCTTGCTGTTTTCGGGAATGCAATTGTATCACGAAGGTTCGTACGACCTGCAAGTAACATAACAAGACGGTCTAAACCTAATGCGATTCCGCCATGTGGTGGTGTACCGTATTCGAATGCTTCTAATAAGAATCCGAATTGTTCTTGTGCTTCTTCTTGTGAGAATCCAAGTGCTTTGAACATTTTTTCTTGTACGTCACGCTCGTAAATACGAAGTGATCCACCACCAAGCTCATAACCGTTTAATACAAGGTCATATGCTTGTGCACGTGCTTTTTCTGGTGCTGTTTCTAATAGTTCAACATCTTCACGGAATGGCATTGTGAATGGATGATGAGCTGCGAAGTAACGATCTGCATCTTCATCGTACTCAAGAAGTGGCCAATCAGTTACCCATAGGAAGTTAAATTTACTTTCGTCAATTAGCTCAAGTTCTTTACCTAAACGTAAACGAAGTGCACCTAAACTATCTGCAACAACGCTCTTCTTATCTGCTACGAATAGTAATAAGTCACCAGCATCCGCTTCTAATGTACTCATTAACACGTTTGCATCTTCTTCACCGAAGAATTTCGCAATCGGTCCTTTTAAGCCGTCTTCTTCAACTTTAAGCCAAGCTAGACCTTTTGCACCGTATACTTTTGCGAATTCAGTTAATGCATCGATGTCTTTACGAGAGTATTTGCTCGCTGCACCTTTTGCGTTAATCGCTTTTACTTGTCCGCCGTTTTCTACAGCACTTGTAAATACTTTAAATCCACAACCTACTGCAAATTCAGATAGGTCTTTTAGTTCCATTTCAAAGCGTGTATCCGGCTTATCAGAACCAAAGCGAGCCATTGCATCAGCATATTTCATACGAGGGAATGGTGCACTAACTTCTACACCTTTTGCATCCTTCATGACTTTCGTCATCATACGCTCCATCATTTCTAAAATTTCATCTTGTGTTAAGAATGATGCCTCGATATCAATTTGCGTGAATTCCGGTTGACGGTCCGCACGTAAATCTTCGTCACGGAAACAACGTGCTACTTGATAGTAACGCTCAAATCCACCGACCATAAGAAGCTGTTTAAATAGCTGCGGAGATTGAGGTAATGCATAAAATTCACCATCATGCACACGGCTTGGTACTAAATAGTCGCGAGCTCCTTCTGGCGTGCTCTTCGTTAAAATTGGTGTTTCAACTTCTAAGAACTCTTCTGTATCTAAGAAGTTACGAATTGTTTTCGTTACGTCATGACGCATTTTGAATGTGTTGAACATTGCAGGACGACGTAAGTCTAAGTAACGATATTTTAAACGCAC
Organism: Bacillus sp. P4_D3; assembly: GCF_056401855.1. NCBI lineage: Bacteria > Bacillati > Bacillota > Bacilli > Caryophanales > Bacillaceae > Bacillus > Bacillus sp. P4_D3. The sequence goes on along the minus strand of NZ_JBFUIN010000011.1, from coordinate 24,593 downwards.
ATCTTCTGATGCATCTGTATCATCAGCAATAATGATTGGCGTTGTTTTCGCTGCGTTTAATACGTTTACTTTCGATGCTTGTACTTCAATACGACCAGTTGCCATATTATCATTAATTGCGCCTTCACCACGTTCAACAACTGTACCTTCTACGTGTAATACGTATTCGCTACGAATCGTTTCTGCTACTTCTAACGCTTCTTTTGATGTTTCTGGGTTAAATACAACTTGTACGATACCTGTACGGTCACGTAAGTCGATAAAGATTAATCCACCTAAATCACGGCGTTTTTGTACCCAACCTTTTAATTGAACTGTTTGTCCAACCGCTTCTACTGTTACTTTTCCGCATGCATGTGTTCTTTCAGCCACTTTAGTTCCCCCTATATTAATTTCTCTGCTACATATGAAGCAAATACATCTAACGCTACTTCTTCTTGTCCGCCTGTTGCCATATCTTTTAAGTTAATGATGCCTTTATCTAGCTCATCTTCCCCTAATACAGCTACGTATTTCGCATTTAAACGATCTGCAGATTTAAATTGTGCTTTCATTTTGCGATTTAAATAATCTTTTTCAACTGCTAGTCCAGCTTTACGAAGATCAAACGCAATTTTCGCAGCTTGGTCTTTCGCTTTTTCACCAAGTGCTACAACGTAACAATCAATACTATGTTCAATTGGTAACTCAATATTTTCAGCCTTCAGCGCCATAATTAAACGCTCAATACTCATCGCAAAACCGATACCTGGCATTTCCGGTCCACCGATTTCTTGTACAAGTCCGTTATAACGGCCACCGCCACTTAATGTTGTGATAGCACCGAAACCTTCTGCCTCACTCATAATTTCAAAAACAGTGTGTTGGTAGTAGTCTAAACCACGTACTAAATTCGGATCTTTCTCAAATGGAACATCCATCATCGTTAGTAGTTCTTGTACTTTGTCGTAGTATACTGCTGAATCTTCGTTTAAGTATTCTGTAATAGATGGTGCCGTGCTCATTAATTCATGATTACGGTCCTTCTTACAGTCTAAAATACGAAGAGGGTTTTTTTCTAAGCGAGATTGGCAATCAGAACAGAATTCTCCGATGCGCGGCTCAAAGTGAGCAATTAACGCATCACGGTGTGCTTGACGACTCGCTGCATCACCTAAGCTATTTAATACAACTTTAATATTTTTCAAGCCCATACCGCGGTAAAACTCTACAGCAAGTGCAATTACTTCTGCATCAATTGCTGGATCGTTACTACCAATTGCTTCAATACCGAATTGTACGAATTGACGATAGCGACCTGCTTGTGGTCTTTCATAACGGAACATTTGGCCGATATAGTATAATTTTGTTGGTTGCGTTGCATCACCGAACATTTTGTTTTCAACGTAAGAACGTACAACAGGTGCAGTACCTTCTGGACGTAATGTTAAACTACGCTCTCCACGGTCTTGGAATGAATACATTTCTTTTTGTACGATATCTGTCGTATCACCAACACCACGTAAAAATAGCTCTGTGTGCTCAAAAATTGGTGTACGAATTTCTTTATAATTGTAACGACGGCAAATGTCGCGCGCTTGCCCTTCGATATACTGCCATAACTCAACACTACCTGGAAGAATATCTTGCGTTCCGCGTGGGATTTGAATAGACATATTCAGTTCCTCCTCAAATTGTTTTAATCTTAATAAAAATAAAAAAACTCCCGCCTCTACTGTTTGAACAGTAGGGACGAGAGTATTATACCCGTGGTGCCACCCTAATTGAAGCACGTATGCTTCCACTTTTTTAATAACGCTTAAATTTGCGTTCATCTCTACTAAGCGTATAAGCCTTTCAAGTTGAAACCTACAGAGTGTCATTCAATCAGTCATCATGTAGAAATGTTTTCAGCCTAGGACATTTCTTCTCTTTCCATGTGTATCTCATTTACTCTCCTCTATCAACGGCTATATTCATATGTAAATATAAAATTACTATACGTTTGTTGAGTAGGATTGTCAAGTGCTCTAAGAGCGCTCAATTTGCTTCTTTAGGCGCTTTACATCTTGTAGTGAAATTCCAAACTCAGAAGCAAGCTCCATTGAAGTATTGTTTTGTTCTTTTGAAATAAAATCATGTAAATTTACGTTAAACAGTTGATTTGCACCATTTGTAACAGAATGCCCTTTTTCATTCATACGCATACGTATATCCCTCACATTCAATATGGATGTTTTACTTTTTATTGTTCCATATTGATGAGATAGTTATACATAGCCGAAACAGCTATTGATTCCAAATAACTAAACAAAACATACCACAATGTATGAAAAAAGAGAGGATCCTATAATCCTCTCTTCCCCGGCAACACTATTTACTTTCTACAATTAAGGTCACCGGACCATCATTGATTAAAGAAACGTCCATCATTGCTCCGAACTGCCCTGTCTCCACATGTAGTCCTTGTTTACGAACTTCTTCATTAAAGAAATCATATAAACGCTCTGCATAATCAGGTTTCGCAGCATCCATAAAGTTTGGACGTCTTCCTTTACGGCAATCTCCGTATAATGTAAATTGCGAAATAGATAGAACTTGTCCCTTCATATCAAGTACAGAGTGGTTCATCTTTCCGCTCTCATCTTCAAAAATACGTAGGTTTGCAATTTTTTCTGCGATATAAGTTGCATCTTTTTCTGTATCTTCATGCGTAATGCCAACTAGTAATGTTAAACCGAATGGAATTTGTCCTACAATCTCACCATCTACTGTGACAGACGCTTCCTTTGATCGTTGTAAAACAACTCTCATCTTTTCTACACTCCCTATTAATGCATCATGCGTCGTACGGCATAAATTTCTGGAACACGTTTAATGCGCTCCACTACTTTTTTCAAGTGTTGTAAGTTTCGAATAGAAATCGACATGTTAATCGTTGCCATCTTATTACGATCACTTCTACCAGAAACAGCTGAGATATACGTCTTCGTTTCTGTAACAGCTTGTAATACTTCATTCAATAAACCACGACGATCATAGCCTGAAATTTCAATATCAACATTGTATTCAATTTCTTTTTCAGGACTACCTTCCCAATCTACTTCTAGTAAACGCTCTACCGCTTCTTCTGTATGCACATTGACGCAATCGCAACGGTGAATTGATACGCCTCGACCTTTCGTAATATACCCAACGATATCATCGCCTGGAACTGGGTTACAGCATTTTGATAAACGAATTAACAAATTATCTGCACCACTTACCTTTACACCAGAATCCCATTTTCGAATTTTCATCGGTTTACGAACTTCTTTAACTTCAACGATTTCTTCTTCTTCACGTTGTTTACGGAACTTGTCCGTTAGTCGCGTAACAATTTGTGCAGCTGTAATTCCGTTGTATCCAACTGCTGCAAACATATCTTCTTCATTTGCAAAGTTAAACTTCTCAGCAACACGTTTTAAATTATCAAGTGCTAATACTTCTTTCATTTCATACTCTAAGCCACGCACTTCTTTTTCAACAAGTTCACGGCCTTTTTCAATATTTTCATCTCTACGTTGCTTCTTAAAGAATTGACGTATTTTATTTTTCGCATGAGATGTTTGAGCTAGCTTTACCCAATCTTGACTTGGGCCATACGAATGTTTCGATGTTAAAATTTCAATGATGTCACCAGTTTTCAGCTTATAATCAAGTGTCACCATTTTCCCGTTTACTTTTGCACCAATTGTTTTGTTTCCAATTTCCGAATGGACACGATATGAAAAATCAATTGGGACAGAGCCAAGAGGTAATTCCATTACATCGCCTTTCGGTGTAAAGACAAATACCATATCAGAGAACAAATCAATTTTTAATGATTCCATAAACTCTTCTGCATTAGAAGCCTCATTTTGCCATTCTAATATTTGACGGAACCATGTTAGTTTTTTCTCTAATGTACCCGTTGTTTCTGCTGCTTTACCTTCTTTATACGCCCAATGTGCCGCAATCCCGAATTCTGCAATTTCGTGCATTTCTTTCGTACGAATTTGCACTTCTAGCGGGTCACCTTTCGGCCCAATTACAGTTGTATGAAGAGATTGATATAGATTTGCTTTTGGCATTGCAATATAATCTTTAAAACGACCCGGCATTGGCTTCCAGCACGTATGAATAATTCCAAGCACCGCGTAACAATCTTTAATACTATTTACAACGACACGTACAGCTAATAAATCGTAAATTTCATTGAACTGTTTATTTTGCAATGCCATTTTACGATAAATACTGTAAATATGTTTTGGTCTTCCAGAAATCTCAGGTTGAATTGAAACCTCTTTTAATTTCTCACGAATGCCAGTCATTACTTCATCTAAATATTCTTCACGCTCTGCACGTTTACGCTTCATTAAATTTACAATACGATAATATTGCTGCGGGTTTAAATAGCGAAGTGAAGTATCCTCTAACTCCCATTTAATAGTACTAATTCCGAGTCTATGTGCTAAAGGTGCAAAGATTTCTAACGTTTCATTCGCAATGCGACGCTGCTTCTCTTGAGGCAAATGTTTCAATGTACGCATGTTATGAAGACGATCAGCTAGTTTAATTAAAATAACTCGAATATCTTGAGCCATTGCGATAAACATTTTGCGATGGTTTTCTGCTTGTTGTTGCTCATGAGATTTATATTTAATCTTTCCGAGCTTTGTAACGCCATCGACAAGCATAGCGATTTCTTTATTAAATTCCCGTTCAATATCTTCTAATGTAATTTCTGTATCTTCCACTACATCATGCAAGAAACCTGCCGATACTGTAGCCGGATCCATGTGTAAATCAACTAAAATACCTGCAACTTGAATTGGGTGAATAATATATGGTTCACCCGATTTCCTATATTGTTCGCTATGTGCATCGCGCGCATATTCATAGGCACGTGCCACTAGCTCAATATCTTCATCCGCTAAATATTGACTTGCTTTCTCGAGTACCTGTTCAGCTGTTAGTACTTGCTCATTTGCCATCGAATCACCTTTTATTGAAAATTGACTTTATCTTTATTAAGTAGAATAAATTATATTCTATCATTATAACCCAATGATTGTGAATTGTGAAAAGGAAAAGATTTTACTGACATTTCACCTTATTTTTTTGTGCAATTATACAAAAGTACCCGTTCCTCTCCAAGAGATTCACGGGTACTTTTTATCACCGTAGTTTTACCTATATAGCGATTAGTATTTTTCTAATACTAATACATCGTAACCATCTAACATTTTACGACCATCTAAGTAAGTAAGCTCTACTAAGAATGCAATTCCTGCTACAACTCCGCCAAGTTCTTCAACTAGTTTAATTGTCGCTTCGATTGTTCCACCTGTAGCCAATAGGTCATCTGTAATTAATACACGTTGACCTGGCTTAATTGCATCTTTATGGATTGTTAAAACATCTGTTCCATATTCTTTACCGTAGTCAACTGTAATTACTTCACGTGGTAATTTCCCTAATTTACGAACTGGTGCGAACCCTAATTCTAATGCATAAGAAACTGGGCAACCAATAATAAAACCACGCGCTTCTGGCCCTACTACAACATCAATGTCTCTTTTTTTTGCATAAGCAACAATTTCATCTGTTGCTGCTTTGTATGCTTTTCCGTCGTTCATTAAAGGTGTAATGTCTTTAAACACAATACCTTCTTTCGGATAGTCTGGTACAATTGCGATATGTTGCTTGAAATCCATATTTCTGAATCCTCCTCAGATATAAAAGGTTTGTAAATACAAATCCTTTACCCTAACTGTTCTACTTATTTATGATTACGAATCGTTTCAAACCATGTATATAGTTGCTGATATGTGCTATAAACCAATTCTTTCTCTAATTGTAAGTGGTTCATTTTCTCACGATATGTGTTCGATTCAATTAAATCACGCTTTTGTTTTTTGTCTGCCATAAAAATGACACCGTCTTTTATTGTAACAAATTCTAACTCAAAAAACACCTGTGTCATGAAATTTACTGTATCTTTTGACCAACCTTTATGACGACACAGTTGTTCCCCATATTGCTTTAAAGAAAATGGTGTTTTTTGGTTTAAGAAAGAATAGTACCATTTAAAATGTTCCCTCGTTGGGACCGTACTAAATAAATGATTGTTCTCTTGATAAAATAGCGTGTAAATTCGAGATGGAAATCCTACTTTAAATAAATCACGCAATTCATCTGTTCCTTTCGGCAAATCGAGTAACACAATATATTGATCATCTAAATGTGTTACCTCTGATGCATGCACGAGCTGTTCTTTATAGCCTTCTAAAGAAAACTTATTCAATACCTCTTCAGAAAAATACACCATGGTTATTTTTTCTTTCGGAAGTTCTGCTAAATTTGCTTCTACATTACGCATACTACGCCAGTCAAATAATTGCCATGCCTCTACAGCAATATCTTGCACCATTAATTGCGGCTTTTTAAAGTTATTCCATTCATTAATGGACACTTCCCCTACTACAGAAACCTTCGCAACTGGAGAGATTTCTTTCGCATAAGCACCAAATCCAAATCCAATTGTATCCAGTGTTGCTTGTCCCTCACGAAGAGCCATTTTCAAATGAGATCCATCAGATCCAATTGCACGGATACTTTCTAAGTCAGCATCTTTCACCGCAATACGCGGTTTCGGATTTCCTACGCCAAATGGCGCTAACTTTTGCATCTCCTCAATCGCGGCAAGCGTTACATCCTCTACTTTACAAAATGCATCCACTGCTGTAATCGGAATAAAATCTTCTTCTGTTAAAACTACATCTGCTTGCTCATTTAACCTGCGTCTTAATTCATCCACATCATTCATATTAAGCGTCATTCCCGCCGCCATCGGATGACCTCCGAAATGCGGTAACAATTCACGGCAATCTGAAAGGTTTGCAAACAAATCAAATCCTGCAATACTACGAGCCGATCCCTTTGCTGTTTCTTTATGAGGATCAATGCTTAATACAATCGTCGGACGATAAAAACGTTCAACTAACTTAGAAGCGACAATTCCAATTACCCCTGGATTCCAACCTTCTTTTGCAAGGACTAATACTTTATTTTCTTCCGGCGGGAATTTATTTTCGACTTCAGCGATAGCTTCTTCTGTAATTTGCTTTACAATATCTTTTCGAAGTGTGTTCAGCTCATCAATTTCTTCAGCTAGCTCTTTCGCTTCCTCTGGATTTTCTGATAATAAAAGGTGTACAGCAGGTGTTGCATCTTCCAAACGACCAACTGCATTAATACGAGGTGCGAGTGAGAATCCGATGCTTTCTTCTGTAATTTCGCTTTGCGAAACGTTAGCAACTTTAAATAACGCCTTTAAACCGATATTTCGAGTCATTCGCATATGCTTCAGTCCACGCTGTACTAACAATCTATTTTCACCGTGAAGCGATACTAAATCGGCTACCGTACCGATTACTGCAATTTCTAATAAATGCTCTGGTACACGGCCCAAAAGTGCATGTGCAACTTTAAATGCAACACCAACACCCGCTAAATAATGAAACGGATAAACACCGCCTTCTAATTTCGGATGAATAATCGCAAGTGCCTCTGGTAACTCTGGTGGCGGCTCATGATGATCTGTAATAATAAGATCTATCCCAAGTTCCTTCGCTACCTTCGCTTCATGTACCGCTGCGATACCAGTATCGACAGTAATAATTAGTGAGAACCCTGCACTGTGCGCCCAACGAAACGCTTCTTCATTTGGCCCATAGCCTTCAGTAAAACGATTTGGAATATAAAACTCTACTTCTGCACCTAATTCTTTGAGAGCAAGATATAACACAGTCGTACTACTTACTCCGTCCGCATCATAATCGCCAAATATTAATATTTGTTCTCCATTTTCAATGGCCTTTTTCACACGTTCTACAGTCCGATCCATTCCTTCAAGTAAAAATGGATCATGAAATTCTTGATCTGCTGTATTTAAAAAGTCTACAATCTTATCTTCTGTATTTAAGCCTCTACCGAGAAATAATGAAGTCACAAGAGGTGATAGTTGCAATTTATTTGCTAATTCACTCACTAGTTCCTCATTATATTCTTTTTCTTTCCAACGCGTCTTCGGTTGTAACACGAAATCACCCCTTAACCTATCCATTATACAAGACAGATTAAGGGGTGACAATATAATGCAAACTACGATTCGATATCTATATAATTAAATATCCGTTATGTTTAATTTGGAGAATACGGATTAATATGTACAAAAACATTTTGTACGTTATCTTGTTTCATAAGTTTTTCTTTTACATGTTTTCCGATGCGGTGACCTTCTTCTACAGTGATATATGGATCTACAGATACTTTAATATCAACAATAACATAGTGGCCATGTTCTCTTGCATATAAAGAGCCGATTTTTTTCACACCTTCCACTTGAAAAACTGCCTCCCTAAGCGGAACAACATCTTCTTCATGCAAAACATGATCAAGCGTTGCATGAATAGCTTCTGCTCCAATACTCCACGCCATCTTAGCAACGAGAATTGAGACAAATAATCCCGCAATTGGATCGGCATATACAAGCCAATCTATACCTAACTTACCGCCGATAATAGCTGCACAAATGCCGATTAAAGCTGCAATTGAAGAAAACACATCCGAACGATGTTCATATGCATTTGCAATAATTGCATCACTATTTATCCTCTTCCCTAACCGGAATTTATATTGAAACATTCCTTCTTTCACTACAATCGAAAGAATAACTGCAAAAATCGTAATTCCTTTTGGTGGTTCTAAATCTTGTGAAAAAGCTTTTATAGACGAAATCGCTATCTCTAGTCCAACAATAAATAATAATACCGCAACAATAATCGCTGAAATCGATTCCGCTTTACCATGACCATACGGATGATCTTCATCAGGCGGTTGCTTTGCTGCTCGTAATCCAAAAAGTACAGCTAACGAGCCAATTACATCTGATCCAGAATGCACCGCATCCGCTAAAAGTGCCTTACTGTTTCCAATATAACCGATTACCGCTTTTACAATCGCTAATATAATATTACCAACGATTCCGACAATAGCACCAAACTCGGCCTGTTTAAAACGTTCATCTTTTTCCATAATTAAAATCCCTTCTTTTCTTAACCTCTCTTTTTATCCCGCTTTAACGAGCAGTAAGACTCCCACTCATTAAAGTTTCACTTTATTGTAACAAAAATAAAGATAACATCACCACTTTCTTCCATTTACCCCCCTTAAAATAGGTGCTACTTTATTGTATCCGCAAACGAAAAAGAGATGCCTCATATAGAGACATCATCTTTTTATATGTTTTATTTTTTATACTTGCGGTTCAGATACTTCTTTCTCAACCTTCTTCTTGTTTTTGCCCTTTTTCAAACGGCGGTTTTCAAGCATTAACCAAATTTGAGAAGCAACGAAAATAGAAGAGTACGTACCTACAACTAATCCAATTAATAATGCAAGTGAGAAGTTACGCAGTGATTCACTACCAAAAATAAGTAGTGCGATTACTGGGAATAACACTGTTAACACTGTATTAATTGAACGACCAATTGTTTGACGAATACTTGCGTTTACGATTTCTTCTAGGTCTTTTATGTCGCGAACTCGTTTTTTCTGTTTGTATAACTCACGGTTTCTATCAAACGTAACGATTGAGTCATTGATAGAGTAACCAATAATCGTTAATACCGCAGCGATAAACGTTAAGTCTACCTCTATCTGGAAAAGACTAAATACAACAACCATAACGAATGCATCATGTAATAATGCGATTACTGCAGATACTGCGTACGTAAGACGGAAACGAATACTTACGTATAAAACGATTACTGCAGAAGCAATTAATACTGCGATAAATGCATTTCGTGCAATCTCTTTACCGATTGTCGGCGAAACTGTACTTACGTTTGGATCTGTACCATATTTATCGTGGAAGAATGTTTTTGTTTTCGCAATTTCATCTTTCGATAGAACACCTAATGTACGAACTGCGAAACCTTTATTATCATTACCAGTCGGTACAATATTTTCTTCTTTCACATCAATCTTCAGTTCGTTGAAGTCTTTATGAACGTCAGACACAGTAAGTGCTTGTTTTGATTGCAAGTCAATACGTGTACCACTTGCAAAGTCAATACCAAGATTCATTTTGAAAATCGGTAATATAATTGCCCCAGCAATTACGACTGCAATTGAGAATAAGAAAAATTTATGACCGATATTTACGAAGTTAATACGATCAAATTTAGTTGGTGGATGTACTACACCTTTTGTTAATGGAATAATATCCTTTTCCTTAACACCAAAGTAAGATGGTTTTTTATCGAAGTAACGACTCTTTACAAGTAAACCTAGTAAGAAACGAGTACCGAATACGTTCGTAATGAAACCGACTAAAATACTTACAATTAAACTTGTTGCGAATCCTTTTACAGAGCTATTACCGTAAGCGAATAAAACACCCGCTGCTGCAATAGTTGTAATGTTCGCATCTAAAATTGTCGATAATGAACGATGGTTACCAGCACGGAATGCTGACATCATCGACTTACCAATTTTAAGCTCTTCCTTCAATCTCTCGTACGTAATGATATTCGCATCAACTGCGATACCAACCCCGAGCACTAATGCCGCAATACCTGGCAACGTAAGAACTGCATGCATCCAGTTAAAGACAAGTAATGTAACGAAAATGTATAAACCTAACATAACAACCGCTACAATCCCTGGTAAACGGTAGAATACAAGCATGAATAAGAAGATAATAGCAATACCGATCGCACTAGCGAAAATCGTTTGCTCTAATGCTTGTTGACCAAATTTCGCTCCAACAGATGTTGAATACATTTCTTTTAAATCAACAGGAAGTGCACCTGCATTTAATAAAGATGAAAGTTCTTTCGCACTTTCAACTGTAAAGTTTCCACCTACGATAGATACTTCAGCTTGGTTAAATACTTGGCTTACTGTTGCTGCTGATAAATACTTCGGATTCTGTTTTGCATTCTGTTTTGCAGCTTCTGCTTTATACGAATCTTTTCCTTCTTCAAAATCAAGCCAAATTACCATCAAATTCGTTGGTGGTGGCATTTTTGAAATCTTTTCAGTTACTTCACGGAATTTATCAGCACTTTTTAGTGTAAGACCTACGCTCGCACGGCCTTGCTCGTCAAATGTTTGCTTTGCTCCGCCGCCTTTTAAATCCGCTCCATCCATAAGAAGGTTGTCATCCACATCACGGAATGTTAATTTCGCTTGTGTTGATAACATTTCGCGTGCTTTTTGCTGATCTTGTACACCAGCAAGCTGTACACGAATTCGATCTTCTCCTTCGATTTGAATGTTCGGCTCACTTACACCGAGAACATTGACACGATTTTCAAGAGCACCTACTGTACTTACAAGTGCATCACGATCGATTTTATCACCTTTTTTGGCTGGTTTTACTTCATACAGAATTTCAAAACCACCGCGAAGGTCTAGTCCTAGACTAATTCCTTTTGCTATGTCTTTTCCTGCCGCACCAATTACTCCACCAATTAATAAAACGATGAGGAAAAAGGCGGCAATTCTTGTACCACGCTTTGCCATATGTACCCTCTTTCTGCTACTAACACTTTCAATAAATCTCTTACGATTCATTTTTGCACGTGTGCATACGCCTAGTTAGTAGACTTACTTTCTATAAAATACATGTATTTCCGCTAGTTCATCACTAGCTGTGTCGGTAAGCTTTTCACAATACCTACACTTTCATTATTTATTTTTCCTCTTCACTACCTCCTTTATATATAATCTTAGACATAATTAATTCCTCTTTATCAATACCTATCATTATACTGCAAAAGGAAGAACAAACCAATTACAGTCGGTTATTTATTTTCATATTCATCAAACGACCAAAGTGGTGCTTGATATGCTTCAACAGTTAAATAATTCATATATTCATTAGTACTTACTCTTAATACATCATTTACTAATTCATATAATCTAACATCACTGTCTATCTTTTTCCACTTCTTCGCCTTGAGAAACTTCCAAATATCATTATCTGTCACTCGGTCGTAACCGAACATTTGAAACTCTTCTACTTTACTTTCTAAAACGACTTGTAACTGTCCGCGGTATGATTCTACCAAAGCCTCTTTATCCAACATATATAACATCTCCTTCTTATTTCAGCACGAAAAGTCGCTTTTAATCCCGCTCTAATGGACAGTAATAACTTCTTTCAAGAGTACCATTCATACTTTACTCTCTTAAATGCTTGTCATTCTTGTCTCATACGTGCATATAAATTATTGTAAATCATTCCATTGATTTTGAGAAGGTAGGAGAAGAGTATGACGAGACAAAGCTTTTTAAAAGGTGCATTTATTTTAATGATAGCTGGCTTTATTACAAAAATTCTTGGATTTATTAACCGCATTGTAATGGCACGTATTTTAGGCGAAGAAGGCGTTGGCCTTTATATGATGGCTGTCCCCACCTTCATTTTAGCAATTACATTAACACAAATTGGTCTTCCTGTGGCAATCGCAAAATTTGTAGCAGAAGCGGAAGCAGTGAACGATAAACAAAGAGTTAAAAAAATATTAACTGTCTCGCTAGCCGTTACATCCATTATTAGTATCATTTTAACAATTGGGATTATGCTACTCACACCTATTTTAGCAAAAACATTATTAACAGATGAAAGAACTTACTATCCATTAATGGCTATTTTACCTGTCGTCCCTGTTATTGCAGTTTCTTCCGTTTTACGTGGTTATTTCCAAGGGAAACAAAATATGAAGCCGAGCGCTTATGCTCAAGTCATAGAACAAGTTGTCCGCATTACAATTATCGCTGTATGTATTCGGTTATTTTTACCTTACGGCGTAGAATATGCTGCAGCCGGTGCCATGCTATCAGCTGTTCTTGGAGAAGTTGCATCTTTATTATTTTTACTTACTTTATTCCAACGCGAAAAACATTTATCTATACGTTCTGGATTTTTCACTACTGTAAAGGAGAGCAAAAATACATTTTATTCCCTTATGGACATTGCTTTACCAACTACAGGAAGCCGTTTAATTGGTTCCGTTTCTTATTTCTTTGAACCTATCGTCGTTATGCAAAGCTTAGCGATCGCCGGCGTTGCTGCTTCTGTCGCCACTCAGCAATACGGTATATTAAACGGATATGCGTTCCCGCTTCTATCACTGCCAGCCTTTATTACATATGCTCTTTCTACAGCACTCGTCCCATCAATTAGCGAGGCAATGGCAAAGAGACAACACAAATTAGTGGAACACCGATTACAACAAGCGCTTCGAATTTCCTTAATAACCGGCGGATGGTCGGTCGTTATATTATATGTATTTGCTTCTCCAGTTTTAACTCTCATGTACGGATCAGACAACGCGGCCGCGTTCATCCAGCTTCTTGCACCTTGCTTTTTATTTCATTATTTCCAAAGTCCCCTTACATCTGTGTTGCAAGCTTTAAACTTAGCACGCGCTGCTATGATGAACACCTTTATTGGCGCTATCGTAAAATTAATCGTTATTTTTGCACTCGCTTCACGCCCAGAGTTCCAAATGATGGGGGTTGCCCTCGCCATCGCAGCAAATATAGTAACCGTAACATTCCTTCACTACGCCACTGTTTTAAAGAAAATTGCATTTACCATTTACGCAAAAGACTATATTTTCGGCGGAATTGCTATCGGGATTGCTGGTACCTTCGGTTTTTATCTTCATAAGCATATCGTTTTTTCTCATTCACTTGGCGTACAAACGTTATGGGAAATCACCTTAACAACAATCGTTTATATCGTTCTCCTCTTCGTTTTCAAACTCATTCGAAAAGAAGAATTAAGTCGTCTCCCTATCATTCGGAAACTTTCATTTTTGAAGTAAGCGGGCTTGCCATTCAAAATGGTAAGCCTCTAATTTTCTTTCAAATCAACAAAAAATTGTCCATTTTGAAAACTACAATATACAATCTGTTTCACATCTTTATAACCTAAGTTATTCAATTTCTCAACGAGCCACTCATTTGTATGCTCAATCATTTGCAAATGATTGTATTGAATTTCTCCATCAATAATTAGTGGGAGTGTAAAAATTGGTGTATCATTTTTGCTCTTTTTACTTTTTTGTTTTTGAAAGACAGATAACTTTCCAGATGGTTCTAAAATAGCGTATTCTACATCACGCACATCTCCGATTCCTTGCTCACGTAGTTGCATCAATAAATCATCTATGTTATATCGCTGCTTCCGCATCTTTTTTTCATCAATTTTACCTGCATTCACAAGAATCGCAGGCTCTCCTTCTATTAAATGCCGAAAACGCTGGAACTTTAAAGAAATGACCGACAAAATGATTTGTATACACATTAGAAAAATCATTGGAACTAATTGATGCCAAAGTGATTTATCTGTATTTTCAATTGCCACTACAGCCATTTCACCTAGCATAATGAATACAACCAAATCTAATACACTCAATTCTCCAATTTCACGTTTACCCATAAGACGAAAAATAATTAAAATGATTGTATACAAAAGCATTGTTCGTCCGATTATTGATACCCATTCCATTGCTACATCCCCTTTTTTTACTTATAGGCTCCCCTACAAAAAAGAAACTAGTCTAACTTAAACAAAATGAAAATATGCTTGTATTAAAAAGGGGGAATGCATAATGGATGGAACGAAAAAATTATCGGGTGCAATCGGCTTCGGTATTATTACCCTATTAATCCTCGCATCTATTACAAGTATGATCATGGCTCTTTTATTAAAATTTACGAATATTAATGAAGGGACATTAGTAATTACTATTTTTATACTAGCCCTTCTATCTATGCTTATGTCTGGATTTATTGCTGGTAAAAAGGCACAAGGAAAAGGTTGGTTAGTAGGTTTCACTACAGGGCTCACATTCACTCTTCTCGTCTTTCTCGTTAACTATTTAGGCTTCTCTCAAACTTTATCGAACTCACAGTTACTCTACCAATTAGCATTAATGGGCGCGAGTACACTCGGAGGTATTTTCGGTGTAAATATGTCAAAACAAAATAAGTAAAAAAAGGCCCTGCACATTTCATGCAGGGCCTTCATCATTAGTTTTTCACAACTTCACGAATCGCATTGCGATCGAAAGTTAAGTGTGAACCACCAGATTTAACAACGATTTTCGTTTCATCTACTGATTCGATTGTAGCGTGTAAACCACCGATTGTTACGATAGCATCACCTTTTTTGATTTCATTTTGCATTTGAGCAACTGCTTTTTGACGCTTTTGTTGYGGGCGAATTAATAAGAAATAGAAAATCGCAAACATCGCAACAATCATAACGATATTCATCATACCTGCATTCATCTTTTGTTCCTCCTTTTAAATTATGTATTAGAAGTTTTTAGCATTCGGTTTATTAAAGCCATACTGTTCAAAGAACTCTTCGCGGAAATCGCCAAGACGGTCTTCACGAATAGCTTGTCTCACCTGCTCCATTAAGTTTAACAGAAAATGAAGGTTGTGATAAGACGTTAAACGAATTCCGAACGTTTCATCGCATTTCATTAAGTGACGAATGTACGCACGAGAATAGTTTTTACATGTGTAGCAATCACAGTTCGGATCAAGTGGTCCGAAGTCTCTAGCGAATTTCGCGTTTTTCACAACTAGACGGCCTTCACTTGTCATACATGTACCATTTCGAGCGATACGAGTTGGAAGTACACAGTCAAACATATCAACACCGCGAATCGCACCATCAATTAACGAGTCAGGAGAACCTACACCCATTAAGTAACGTGGCTTATCATCAGGAAGAAGTGGTGTTGTAAACTCAAGAACACGATTCATAATATCCTTCGGTTCACCAACAGATAGACCGCCTATAGCATAGCCAGGGAAGTCCATTGAAACAAGATCTTTCGCACTTTGGCGACGAAGTTCTTCAAACTCTCCGCCCTGTACTATACCGAATAAACCTTGATCCTGTGGACGTTCATGCGCCTTTAGACAACGCTCTGCCCAGCGGCTCGTACGCTCTACAGACTTCTTCATGTATTCAAAAGTAGCTGGGAACGGTGGGCACTCATCAAATGCCATCATGATATCTGAACCTAATGCATTTTGAATTTCCATCGCTTTTTCTGGTGATAAGAATAATTTATCTCCATTTAAGTGATTACGGAAATGAACACCTTCCTCTTCAATGCGGCGGAAGTCACTTAAGCTAAATACTTGGAATCCACCTGAATCCGTTAAAATTGCACGATCCCAGTTCATAAACTTATGCAAGCCACCTGCTTCACGAATAATTTCGTGGCCTGGACGTAGCCATAAATGATACGTATTGCTTAAAATAATGCCAGAATCCATTGCTTTTAATTCTTCTGGTGACATCGTTTTAACTGTTGCAAGTGTACCAACTGGCATAAATGTTGGTGTATCAAATGAACCGTGTGGCGTATGTACTCGACCTAAACGCGCACCCGTTTGTTTACAAGTTTTAATAAATTCATAACGAATTGCTGTCATAATTTACTCCTTTTATTTGTTTCTCATTTTAGCGTGAGAT
Source organism: Bacillus sp. P4_D3 (assembly GCF_056401855.1). Classification (NCBI taxonomy): domain Bacteria; kingdom Bacillati; phylum Bacillota; class Bacilli; order Caryophanales; family Bacillaceae; genus Bacillus; species Bacillus sp. P4_D3. The sequence continues at coordinate 8,008 of NZ_JBFUIN010000011.1, read as the reverse complement.
GCAACGAACATCGCATCACCGAAGCTAAAGAAACGATATTTTTCTTTTACTGCTTCATTATAAGCATGAAGTACATTATCTCTATTTGCAAATGCACTTACAAGCATAATTAATGTTGATTTCGGCAAATGGAAGTTTGTAATTAAACCATCAATTGCTTTAAATTCGTATCCTGGGTACATAAAAATATCTGTCCAGCCAGAAGCGGCGCAAAGCTTACCACTATGATCTGTCGCAATCGTCTCTAACGTACGAGTTGATGTCGTACCTACTGTAATAATACGTCCGCCATTCTCTTTCACGCGGTTTAATAACGCAGCTGTCTCTTCAGACATATGGTAATACTCTGCGTGCATATGATGCTCTTCAATCGTATCTGCAGAAACTGGTCTAAATGTTCCAAGTCCTACATGGAGTGTAATGAACGCTAATTGAACGCCTTTTTGCTTCAATTTCTCGAGTAACTCTTCTGTAAAATGAAGCCCAGCTGTCGGTGCTGCTGCTGAACCTATTTCCTTCGCATATACCGTTTGATAACGATCGCGATCTTCTAGCGTCTCTTTAATATATGGAGGAAGTGGCATTTCTCCAAGCTCGTCTAAAATTTCATAAAAGATGCCGTCATATGAAAACTCAAGTTGACGCCCACCTTGATCTGCTGTTCCAATGCAAGTTGCTTTTAACTTTCCTTCACCAAAAGAGATAACAGTTCCTTCTTTTACACGCTTCGCTGGCTTTATAAGCGTTTCCCACTTATCGCCCTCTTCTTGTTTTAAAAGAAGTACTTCAATGTGTGCACCTGTATCTTCTTTCACACCGTGCAAGCGAGCAGGCATAACTTTCGTTTCATTTAAAACTAAGCAATCCCCCTCATGTAAGTAAGAAAGAATGTCCGTAAAATGTTTGTGCTCAATATCTCCTGTTTCACGGTCTAACATCATCAATCTTGATGTTTCACGCTCTTCAAGCGGAATTTGTGCAATGAGCTCTTCTGGTAAATGAAAATCAAACAAATTAATATCCATAACTGTATCCACCTATTTCTTATTTGAATCGATTTATTATATACATAATAAAAGATAATACAATACTTAACACAATACATGTAATGATAGGAAAATAAAAGGTAACGTTACCTTTTTTCACAAAAATATCGCCTGGAAGCCTTCCTATGAACTTCCAAGCTAATCCAGCAACAATGAGCAAAATACCAGCTGTAATAAGCAGCTTTGGCATCTCCGTCATACTTTTGGCATCTCCATTCCGAAATGCTCATATGCGAGCGGCGTTACGATCCGGCCTCTTGGCGTTCTTTGTAAAAAGCCAATTTGTAATAAATACGGCTCATACACATCTTCAATCGTATGCGATTCTTCCCCTATCGTTGCTGAAACAGTTTCTAATCCAACTGGACCACCGCGGAACTTTTCAATAATACCAAGCAGTAATTTATGATCGATATGATCAAGTCCTAATTTATCTACTTGTAATAGTTCTAACGCCATTTGTGTAATTTCCATCGCAATGGTTCCGTCACTGCGAACTTGTGCGAAGTCACGTACACGTCGTAATAGACGATTCGCAATACGAGGTGTACCACGGGCACGCCTTGCAATTTCTAATGCAGCTAACGAATCTATTTCAACTTCAAACACTTCTGCTGTACGTTCTACAATCGCAGAAAGCTGATCTACTGTATAGTACTCTAATCGTGAAAGTACACCAAAACGGTCACGAAGTGGTGCTGATAATGCACCTGCACGCGTCGTTGCCCCAACTAGCGTAAATGGAGGTAAGTCTAGACGTACAGAACGAGCTGACGGTCCTTTCCCAATAACGATATCAAGGCAAAAGTCTTCCATCGCTGGGTATAACACTTCTTCAATAGATCTATGCAAACGATGAATTTCATCAATAAATAATACATCCCCAGGCTGAAGTGCTGTTAATACAGCCGCTAAATCTCCTGGTCTTTCAATTGCGGGACCTGACGTTGTTCGAATGTTAACACCCATTTCATTGGCAATAATATTCGCAAGCGTCGTTTTACCAAGTCCAGGTGGTCCATATAAAAGTACGTGATCTAACGTTTCTTCACGCATTTTCGCCGCTTCAATAAAAACTTCTAAATTATGTTTCGCTTTATCTTGGCCAATATACTGACGGAGCGTCTGTGGCCGTAATGAATACTCTAAATCCGCATCTTCGTATCCAGATTCCCCTGAAAGGAGACGTTCGTCCATTATACTCACCTCTTACCATTTAGTAAAAGACTAAGTGCCTTTTTAATATATTGATCCGTTGTAAGTGATTCTTTTAATAATTCTGGTACAACGCGAGAAACTTCTCTCTCCGCGTAACCAAGTGCTCGTAGTGCTTCAAGTGCCTCATCAAGCTCAGTTGATGAACCTTTCTTCTGATCAAAACTTTCGGCATCCGAGAACAGGTCAACAAACGCATCTGGCACGACATCTGCTAGTTTTCCTTTTAAATCTAAAATCATTTGGCGCGCTGTTTTCTTTCCGACACCTGGGAATTTCACTAAAAACTTCTCATCTTCATGTTCAATCGCTTGCACGACCTGTCCTGTTTGACCAGAAGCTAAAATTGCAAGAGCACCTTTTGGTCCAATCCCCGATACACCTAACAATTTTGTAAATAATAAACGCTCTTCACGTGTTTTAAATCCGTAAAGTGCCATAATATCTTCTCTCACATAATGATATGTATAGACACGAATTTCTTGCTTACTTCTTTGAAATACATACGGATTTGGTGTGAAAATTTGATAACCAATTCCATTATGATCAATTACGACATATTCCGGTCCTACATACTCCACGTAACCTGTAACATATTCAAACAAAATACGATCTCTCCCTCTCAAATCATGTATTCCATTTTAACATATTTAACAATAGAAAAGCGAGACTGCCCCAACAAATGTTCTCTATTTGAAACTTCTGTTATTTTCCATTGACAGAAAGTATAAAGCACCTTAATATACAGGAGTCAATAATGATTATCAATATTAATTAAAGGGGTTACATAGGGATGAAACGCAAATTATTTACTATCATGCTAGTCGTTCTTTCAATCGTTGGCTGCTCTTCTCAAAAAGAAGAGTCAAAAGCAAAAGAACAACCGAAAACAAAAGTTGTAAAACATGCTAAAGGGGAAGCTACAATTCCAGTAAATCCAAAGAGAATTGTTGACTTATCTGGATCAACAGAAGAGTTATTACTTCTTGGTCATAAACCTGTTGGTACAGCAAACACATATAAAGATAAAATCCAAAATCATTTAACAGAAAAGCTAGACGGAGTAAAAGCAGTAGGTTGGTACTGGGCACCTAAAGTTGATTTAGAAGCTGTTACTGCTCTAAAACCAGACTTAATTATTTTAAACAATCGTCAATTGAAAATTTACGATCAACTAGAAAAAGTAGCACCGACAGTTGTTCTAGAAACAAATTTAGAAGACTGGCGCGGTAAGTTTAAAGAAGTAGGTAAACTATTTGATGAAGAGAAGAAAGCTGACAAATGGATTGCAGACTACGATAAAAAAGCCGACTCTTTATCTAAAAAAATTAAAGAAAAAACAAAAGATGAGAACTTTATGTTCGTTGCAGTAACACCACAAAACTTCCGTGTATACGGTAGCTTCGGATATGGTGACATACTCTTTAACGATTTAAAGCTTCCAGCAACAAAAGGTACAGATTTAAAACAAACGATGGCACAAGTATCACTAGAAGGTCTTGTTGCATTCCAGCCTGATCAAATGTTTATTGTAAACTTCGGCGGAGAAGCTGATAAAGTGTACGAAGACTATAAAAACAGTGCCGTTTGGAAAGATAATAAAGCAGTAAAAAATAATCACGTATATGAAGTATCAAATGAAGCCTTCAATACGAAAGCCTTCAATCCAATCGGAAAAGATATGCTAATTGATGAAATCGCAAAAGAGATTTTAGCTAAGAATAAATAAGAAAAAGCAGCTCACCCTGAGCTGCTTTTTTTCTTATTTTGCACTGCGTACTGCTTCATTTTTTCGATTGTCTTTACAAAACCTTCTTTTGATTTTATGCGAATACCACGTTTCAATTCCGCACGCTCATAACTTTCAAGCTTTTTCATATCAATTTGAAAGAAGGAATGGATCGCGTTATCACTTTTCGGTACCCCTTTGAAAATTTGCAATATCCCTTCCTCTGAAACACCAAAATAACCGCTCGTTTTCAGTAAAGGAGAAATATCCTCAACTTTCTTTTGTAATACGATTTGCACATCATCACGATCAACAAGTTGCCATTCTTTATATTGCTGCAAAAACTTTTCTAAATCCGCTACTTTTTCTGTCAGTATTTCCTCGCTTACTTCTCCATCAACATACATACGCTCTAATAAAATTGTAACTGCAGGTTCTTTTTCTGTTATTTCTGCCCTCACATCGGATCCATAAGCTAAGCAAAACATCATAACGAAAGCTTGCACTGCAATTAGTATCCATTTCATTTCCGTTCACCTCTTCTAGGCAAAATCATACTTTCATTTGTAGCTTTTCCGGAAATGGGGGTTTTATCCATATAAAAAATCGCATTAAATTTCTAAGGAAAATAAAAAATGCAGATAAGAATTTATCCTATCTGCATGTATCATTTACTTTTATATAAAATGAAAGACGCCTGCAAAGCAGGCGTCTTGATGCGTTTACGGCGAGAAACCAGGCGACCACATTCGCGTGTTTAGCACTTAAGCATATCTCTCGACTTACGTAAATTAGCTCATCGCTTTGCTAATATAACATTAATAATGTATAACTGCAACATGTTTATAAAAATATTTCATTTCCTCTTCCATCCAAATAATTTTATGTAAATTATAAATTGATAATTGTAACATATATGTTACAATTAGTGTGACAGCGAAATCATAATAAACAGGAGATGGATATTGTGAAAAAAATAAAGGATGAACGTCTCATTCTTCAAACGTTAAAAAACATACGTATTGCCTTTCTTTTTCAATACATTGGTATAATTGGAATTTTAGGCTATATTGGATTCACTGAAGGAGCTAATCAAATTACGAAATCTCCATTATGGTTATTATTTATTCTTACAAGTATGTTATTTAGTTATTTACAGTTAAGTGTTTCAATAGATGTAGAAGAAAGTGAAAAGGAAATAAAGTTAACTCCTTATTACAAACTTGTCTTACGCTCTCTTATTGTTGGAATTATCATAGCTATTATTTATATCATTTTCAGTCCAGAAAGACCTCTGTTTGAAGCCATTCTAACAGGTAGTATTTTCTTCATATGCTTTTTAGTTTCTTACTCCGTTAGTTATTTTATTAAAAAACGTCGTTTACAAGACGAAGATGAATAAAGAGGAAGGGCTATCCCCTTCCTCTTTGATTTGTTATCGTACTGTACCAGTCAGACCGTAACGAATATCTCGGAACATATTTGTTATGTCACGATTAAAATCGTTTGTAACTGTACCGTTACGTAGACGTGTACTCATTGCATCCACACGAGTAAACATGTCATTTCTTACAGAAACATATACGTTTCTATTTCCAACTTCATTCGCAACAGCTTGACGAATTTCGTTTGCCATTGCTGTTTCATCTGTCGCCGAATTACGTGGCTTTACCGCAATCGCTACATCGTTTCCATATACAACTGTAGAAACTCGATCTACGTTATTCATACGTTTTACACGATTCGTAATTTTCTCCGCAGTTTTACCATCATTGTTAATGTATGAATTGTTCATTGTAATATTACGAGTTGGGTGTGGATTAGCAATTTGCCCATTATAATTTACATCACGATAATAGTTGGATCCTGCGTCATTACGACCGTTTCTATATGTTACATAATCTGTAGAACGATCGTTACGCGTTACATTATCATTATATCGGTGTGTGTCATTATAAGATGTACGCTCGTAATTATAGTTACGTCCATCCATCGCATTATTATCTTTTGGTGTACCACATGCAGCTAATGCACTGGTAACTAACAAAGAAGCAGCAATAACTTTTACTTTCGTATTCAATACAAAAACCCCCCTTGTTAGAATGAACTTCTCTTTCGAAAAGCTCCCCCTTATGATGAGTAACAGAGAGGTTTTTTACACTGTTAATATTTCACTAGGAATTTTCTAGCACTTAATGTAAATTCACCATATTCCTGACTATCATGAATACAAAAAAGGTGGGAATAACCCCACCTTTTTTAAACTTCCTCTTCATCCTCTTCTTCTGAAACTGGTTCACCAAATACATTTGGTGGGTCCGGCTGATAATACATCGTTCCTGGCTGCGGTGCATATGCTGGCTGAGTCGGTTGATAATATAAAGGATTGGCGTATTGTGGTCCACCCGGTTGCGGACTATATAACCTACTCTCTCCTCCGCATCCACAATCTTCTTCCCCTTGTACGAGTGGTGGCATATTATTATCCATTGGCATCATATTTGGATTTGGCATAGAAGTATATTGCGGTGCCATTTGTTGATACGGCATTTGATTGTATGGATTTTGTTGCTGATAATGCGGATATGGCGGCATCATTGGCTGTTGATATGGCATTTGATATGGCATCATATTTGGCGGTTGATTGTTATCCATTATCGGCATCATGTTTGGCATTTGATTGTTATCCATTATCGGCATCATGTTCGGCATTTGATTGTTATCCATTATCGGCATCATGTTCGGCATTTGACTGTTATCCATTATCGGCATCATGTTCGGCATTTGATTGTTATCCATTATCGGCATCATGTTCGGCATTTGATTGTTATCCATTATCGGCATCATGTTCGGCATTTGACTGTTATCCATTATCGGCATCATGTTCGGCATTTGGTTGTTATCCATTATCGGCATCATGTTCGGCATTTGGTTATTATCCATTATCGGCATCATGTTCGGCATTTGGTTGTTATCCATTATCGGCATCATGTTCGGCATTTGGTTGTTATCCATTATTGGCATCATGTTCGGCATTTGATTGTTATCCATTATCGGCATCATGTTTGGCATTTGATTGTTATCCATTATCGGCATCATGTTTGGCATTTGGTTATTATCCATTATCGGCATTATATTTGGTGGTTGATTGTTATCCATTATTGGCATTATGTTCGGCACTTGAATATTAGGCGGTATTACTTGCGGGATAATAACACTTTCTTTTGATACGTTTGGTGAGACTATGTTCCCTACATTCTCTTTCTTCACTTGCGGCGACACTATGCTTCCTACATTTTCTTTTTTCACTTGCGGCGACACTATATTCCCTACATTCTCTTTCTTCACTTGCGGCGACACTATACTTCCTACATTTTCTTTTTTCACTTGCGGTGAGACTATGCTTCCTACATTTTCTTTCTTCACTTGCGGTGAGACTATATTCCCTACATTTTCTTTCTTCACTTGCGGTGACACTATGTTTCCTATATTTTCTTTTTTCACTTGCGGTGAGACATTTCCTATATTTTCTTTTTTCGTTTGCGGAGAAATGACGTTGTTAGGTTTCATTTTATTAATTTGAGGAGCAATTAACTCGCTTCCTTTTTTTATTACATCCGAAATTTTATATTCTTTTTTCGCTTTAATCGGCGGTTGTGGCGGCTGTGGTAATACATTAATGGAAAACTTAGTATTTTCTTTCGTAGTCGGTTTTGGTTTTTCTACTTTCTCTACAACAGGTGGTTTTTGAATGACAGGTGGCTTTTCAACTGGCTTTTCTTTTTGAATTGGTTTTTCTTTTTGCACTTCTTTTTGTGGCTGCACCTGTACTTCTTTTTGTGGTTTCACTTGCATTTCTTTTTGCGGCTTCACCTGTATTTCTTTTTGCGGTTTTACCTGCATTTCTTTTTGCGTTTGTTGCATAGCTGGCTGCTGTGTAATAGGTGCTGATTGATACATAATTTCATCTTCATCTTCTATTCCGAGCGGGGTTGGTGTTGATGCAAACTCTTTTTGC
>NZ_JBFUIN010000010.1:0-54306 GCF_056401855.1 Bacillus sp. P4_D3 | reverse complement strand
AGGTTAAATAATGTAATATGACTAAACATTAATATTGCTAGTACAATTAAATAAACACCTATTAACCGTTTATTTAAAAGGTTTGGCCATCCACGCTTTATTACAAATGCAACAGATAAAGCTATTACACCTAACACACCAATTATGTACCACTCACCAAAGAAGAAGCGAAAAAATAACACAAACGATTTACCTACAACACCTAGCTGTAAAATCGTAATAATTGAAAGTGCAAAAAGAGTCAACCCGACGATTTCATAATACAAAGTTGGCTTTATCGTACGTCTTGCCTTTGCCTTCGTCCCTCTTTGCTTTTGTTTTGCCATTTCTTCACCTCGTGTTCTAAAAATTAAGTACAACTTCCTTATAAAAAAGTTCTACTTATATGTCTTTCTCTCTATTTTTCAGGTCTTTATATCTTCTATTTTTACACTTCTTGTAAAATGTTAAATAAACAGAAGAAAGCAGCCTACTCATGGCTGCTCAACCGTCTTGTTTTGTATATTATACCATAGCTCCTAAACAAAATCCTTCTTTTTGCTAAAAGGTAATTTTCTGTCCAGGCTCAAAATCTAGGTAGTGAGACGGATTCGTACTTAATACACGTACAATAGAGTAACATTGATTATCCTCCTCAGAAACCACTAATTCCACGCCATTTATATTCACAACTTTTTGGCTTTCGCATTGTGAATAATCGGCCGGATACACAAGTTGCTCCGGCATAATTGTATATAAAATCATTGTAGCATTGTCCCTTCTGCACTATTATCCATGCGTTCATCAATTAATTCGTTTAATTTTCGAAGTGCGCTACCAATACCACCGACACCATCTATAAGACCATACTTCACTGCATCTCCACCTATTACATTCGTCCCAATATCTCGCGTCAAATTCCCTTTTGCAAACATAAGCTCTTTAAAACGATCTTCCGTTACTTTCGAATGCTTTGTCACAAATCGAATGACTCTTTCTTGCATTTTATCCAAATACTCAAATGTTTGCGGCACACCTATAACAAGACCTGTTAAACGAATCGGATGAATTGTCATCGTCGCTGTTTCGGCAATAAATGAATAATTAGTCGAGACCGCAATCGGTACACCGATTGAATGCCCTCCTCCTAAAACAAGAGATACAGTTGGTTTTGAAAGCGAAGCCACCATTTCAGAAATCGCTAACCCAGCTTCAACGTCACCTCCAACTGTATTTAATATTAACAGTAAACCTTCAATTTTTGGATTTTGTTCAATCGCGACAATTTGCGGAATGATGTGTTCATATTTTGTTGTTTTATTTTGTGGTGGCAACTGAATATGACCTTCCACCTGCCCAACAATTGTTAAGCAATGAATACGCGATTCATTCATTTGTGGTACATTCGTCTGTCCAAGTTGCTGAATTTTCTCCACTATAGAAGCCTCTTTTGGAACTTCTTTCGGCTCAGCTTCTTTTTCTTCATTTGTATAACGATCACGTTCTGTCATATCGCATCCCCTTTCACTCGTATATAACTATTATTTCTTAAGTTATAAATTTCATTCGATAGGGTTAAAAAAGAAAAAGATCACCTGTAAAGGTGACCTTCTTTATACTTCCATAATAATCGGTAAAATCATTGGCTTTCTCTTCGTTTCTTCGTACAAGAACTGGCCTAATAATTCACGAATATTTTGTTTCAACATAGACCATTCAATTGTATACTCTTTAATTGATTGTTCAACAATCATACGTACAATATCTGTGGATCGTTCGATTAATGCTTCTGATTCACGAACATATACAAAGCCGCGTGAAATAATTTCTGGACCAGAGATTATTTTCTTTTCATCCTTACCTAGTGTTACAACAACAACTAAAATTCCATCTTGAGATAACATCTTTCTATCTCGAAGAACGATGTTACCGACGTCACCTACACCTAATCCATCAATTAAAACATTGCCAGCTTGCACTTTACCAACTAATTTTGCTTCATCGTCACCAAAAGCAATTACATCACCTTTTTCTACGATAAAGATATTCTCTCTCGTAATACCTACATCTTCCGCTAAATATGCATGTGCTTTTTGCATACGAAACTCACCATGTACGGGTACAAAATACTTCGGCTTCATTAAATTTATCATCAGCTTTAATTCTTCTTGGCTACCGTGACCTGAAACGTGAACTTTTCTTTCACCGTAATAAATAACCTCAGCACCAGCTCTAAATAACAAGTCAATAATTTTTGATACAGATATTTCATTTCCTGGAATTGGAGAAGCTGCAATAATAACAGTATCACCTTTACGAATTGAAATTTGTTTGTGAGCTTGCTTCGCCATTCTAGAAAGGGCTGCCATCGGTTCCCCTTGACTACCAGTCGTTAAAATAGCTACCTTTTTTTCCGGGAAATTGTCTATTTCTTGTAATGAAATAACCATACCTTCTGGAACATCTAAATAACCAAGACGTCTTGCAATATCTACCACTTTTACCATGCTACGTCCTACTACTGCTACCTTCCTTCCAGTTTCRGCAGCTGCATCAAACACTTGTTGAATACGATGTACATTGGAGGCAAATGAAGCAACAATAATACGTCCTTCTGAACTATAGAATACTTTAGAAATCTCTATACCAACTTCTTTTTCCGAACCTGTATAACCAGGACGTTCAGCGTTTGTACTATCAGATAACAAGCAAAGCACGCCTTCATTTCCAATTTGCGCCATTTTCCCAATATCTGCTCCACTATTTCCGATTGGAGTTTGATCAAATTTAAAGTCTCCTGTATATACTACAGCACCTTTTGATGTATGGAAACAAACACCCACAGAATCCGGAATACTATGTGTCGTTCCGAAGAATGACACAGTTGTTGAATTAAACTCTACTGTTGAATTCGAGTCAATTGTTTGTAAGTCTACACGGCCTAACATTCCTGCTTCGCCAAGCTTTTCTTGTATAAGTCCTACCGTTAATTTCGTCGCATATACTGGAATAGATAATTTACGAAGCACATAAACAATTCCACCAATATGATCTTCATGACCATGGGTAATAAATAGTCCTTTTACTCGCTCTTGATTTTCTACTAAATATGTAATGTCAGGAATAACAATATCAATCCCAAACATTTCATCTCCCGGGAACATCAATCCTGCATCTACAATAAAGATTTCAGAATCAATTTCAACACAGTACATGTTTTTTCCGATTTCACCTACTCCGCCAAGCGCAAATACTTTAACAGACTCATTCTCTTTTCTCTTCATGTTGTTGCCTGGTTTAAAAATCTTGCAAACACTGATTTCACTAAAATTGCAGAGACACCAGGGGAAACTCTACAACCACCATATATTCACCGTCCAAGACGAATGTCCTTACCGTTATGCGATATCATGTCCTTGTTAATTTTTTAAACCAGGTTTCACCTCTCTTTCATTATATAAATCAAATATCTTATTCGATATGATATGAAAATTTCATTGAATCGTAATTTTTACCAATTTTGCTAAGCATACCCGTACTAAGCTACTTAGCCATATTATACCTGATACAAGAAATAGAACACAAGTTAAATTATGCGAAAGACAAGAGAAGACGCTAAAGTGAGGCTGTAATTTTCGGGGGGGATTTTCATATCATACTCACTATTTTTCCTACGTAATAGGAGTTTAATGGAAAAATATTCATGTAAGTTCTTTACATAAACATGAAACGATATTCACTAAAAAAATCTTATCTCTGTACTCCGTTTCTAACTAATCCTACACTCTGCCATCGCCTTCTTATTACAGCCTATTAACTATAGCTAATTTTCACCACTTACATATAGTTAGTCAAAATAAAAATGACCTAGTTTCACACTAGGTCATTTTTATTAACGAGGAATAGATTGCATTACAGATTGTAACGTTACTCTTTCTTCTTCCGTTAATGGAAGAAGTGGTAAACGTACAGAACCTACATCTAATCCAACCATTTGTAATGCTGTTTTTACTGGTGTTGGGCTTGGCGCCATAAATAGTGCATCCGTTACTTTTACTAGTAATTGATGTAATTTCTGCGCTTTTTTGAACTCTCCAGCTTGGAATGCAGCAATCATTTCTTGCATTTCATTCCCGATAACATGAGATGCTACAGAAACAATACCTTTTGCTCCAATTGCCATAGCTGGTAATGTTAAACCATCATCACCGCTGTATACTGCAAAGTCGTCCGCTGTTTTTTCAATGATTTCTGTCATTGTTAACACATCGCCGCCTGCATCTTTAATCGCAACAATGTTTTCTATTTCTGATAAACGAACAACTGTATCAACGGAGATTTGTACAATAGATCGCCCTGGAACATTATATAGCATTACCGGAAGCGGCGTACTTTCAGCGATTGTTTTAAAGTGCTGGTACATCCCTTCTTGACTCGGTTTGTTATAATACGGTGCCACTAGCATAACTGCATCAACACCAACTTCAGTTGCCTTTTTTGTTAAATCAACAGAAGCATGCGTATTATTGCTACCTGTTCCAGCGATTACGGGCACCCTTTTATCGACAACAGATACGACATGGCGATATAACGCTACTTTTTCTTCTGATGTTAATGTAGGAGATTCTCCAGTCGTTCCTCCTACCACGATTGCTGTTGTACCGTTATCAATTAAATAATTTACCAATTTCGTTGTCTTTGCAAAATCGATATTATCGTTTTTATCAAACGGTGTTACCATCGCGGTTGCAATTGTCCCAAAATCTATCATGATCTCACTCCTTATTGTTCCAGTTGCTTTTCTTTTGAAAGCTCAAATGCACTATGTAATGCATTCACAGCCTCCACTAAATCGGCTTCTTTTACAAGAACCCAAATTGTCGTATGACTATCTGCTGATTGCAGAATTTGAATACCTTTTTCCGCTAAAGCTGTGACAATTTTCGCTGTAACCCCTGGAATACCTGCCATTCCAGCACCAACGATAGAAACCTTCGCACAATGCTCTGTTACAACTGGATCATATCCAAGTTGCTTTAAAACCTCAACTGCACGCGCTGATACACTATCCTTTACTGTGTAAGCTACACCGGTAGGAGAAATGTTAATTAAGTCCACACTAATCCCTTCATTAGCCATTTCTTTAAACACGTGTTGTTGTAAATCATATGCAGTTTCTTTTGCAAGCACTTTAATTTGCGTTACATTTGACACATGGGCAATCCCTGTAACAGGACGCTCTTCTACATCCTGCCCTTTTGTAGCACCATCATATGCCGCAATAAGCGTACCTTCACTATCAGAATACGTAGAACGTACACGAAGTGGTACTTTTGCATGCATCGCAATTTCAACCGCACGCGGATGAACAACTTTCGCACCTTGATAAGCCATGTTACAAATCTCGTTATATGTTACAGTTTGAAGATGACGCGCATCTTTTACGATACGAGGATCCGCAGTCATAACACCTTCAACATCTGTGAATATATCGATATATTCAGCATGAAGCGCAACACCTAATGCTGAAGCTGAAGTATCACTACCTCCGCGGCCAAGTGTTGTCGTATCTCCATTTTTCGTTTGACCTTGGAATCCAGTAACGACGATAACATCTACATTTGCTAACTCTTCATGTATACGATCGCAATTCATTTCAATAATCTTAGCATTCGTAAAGTCATTATTCGTTACAAAACCAGCTTGTGCACCATTTAATGCTGCTGCTTTTATACCATTCTCATTCAACATGTTAGAGAAAACAATTGCTGAGATTAATTCTCCGCATGATAATAATAAATCTTGCTCACGTTTAGAAATATTAGATTCCTCTTGATTTACAAGACTTAATAACGTATCAGTTGCGTACGGTTCACCTTTACGGCCCATTGCTGATACGACAGTAACTACTTTATAACCAGCAGCTAACGATTTTTTTATATGGTGAAGCGCATGCTTACGCCCATTGTCATCACGTACTGATGTTCCACCAAATTTTTGAACAATAATTTTCATATTTTGCACCTTCTCTTAGCCGTTTACACTAATTGTAATTTTACTAAGCGCTCTGCAATTTGAACAGAATTCCATGCAGCGCCTTTTAATAAGTTATCAGATACGACCCAAAGATGGAATCCTTTATCATTATTTAAATCTTTACGGATTCTTCCAACGAATACTTCGTTTTTACCTACTGCAGTAGCTGGCATTGGATATAACTGCTCTGCTGGATTATCTTGCAGTACAATACCTTCTGCATTTGCAAGTAAGTTTTTCATTTCTTCTACTGTTACGCCTTCTTTATCTACTTCAATGTACACAGACTCGGAATGACCCGATACAACTGGTAAACGTACACATGTCGCAGCTACTTCTAATTCAGGCATATGCATAATTTTTTTCGTTTCATTAATCATTTTCATTTCTTCAAATGTAAATCCATTATCTTGGAATTTATCAATCTGTGGAATAGCATTAAAAGCGATTTGGAAATGCTTTTCGTCACCTGATACAGGTAAAACATTCGCCTTTACTTCTTCGCCATTTAAGATTGCTTGTGATTGTTCATGAAGTTCTTCAATAGCTGCCGCACCAGCACCTGATACAGCTTGATATGTGGAAACGATTACTCGTTTTAAACCATATTGCTGGCGAACTGGCTCAAGAGCTACTACCATTTGAATTGTAGAACAGTTTGGATTTGCAATAATACCATTATGTTCTTTTAAATCATTTTCATTTACTTCAGGTACAACAAGTGGCACGTTTTCTGTCATACGGAATGCACTTGTATTATCAACAACAATTGCACCGCGCTTTGCTGCTTCTGGCGCTAATTGTTTCGATACAGATCCACCTGCACTAAATAGTGCAATATCTACTCCTTCAAAACTTTCAGGAGTTGCCTCTTGAACTGTAAATTCTTCGCCTTTAAATACAAGTTTCTTACCTGCAGATCGTTTAGATGAAAGTAACGTTAACTTCCCAATTGGAAATTCTCGTTTCTCTAAAGTATTTAACATTTGTTCACCAACTGCGCCGGTTGCTCCAACTACAGCGACATGAAAAGTTTTTTGCTTTTCCATCACTATGCCCCTTTCTAGATACCAATCCTTCTATAACTTAGAATTAGAAGGAGCTTACAATGCCCCCTCTAATCTTAATAACGTTAATTTTATCATATTCTACAGTAAGAATGATGGTTTCAACAAAAATTGTACGTTTTTTTTCGTTTTTTAATTCATATATCTGAATTTTTCTACAACAACAGGTTGTAATTGTTTTCCTTGTAACGCTTCTAATACTGTATCTTCAAGTAACTCCATACGAGCTACCATTGAGTTCGGTTTTTTCTCTGGTGCATCTTGGCCGAATGGTACGAAGTAAATGTCTTTTGTAGCCATTAGGCGCATTAGGTTGACGCCAACATGGTAGCGACAATGAAAATGTGTAGTTTTTTCATTACCTTCTATTATATATGTAAACAACATGAGAAATTAGATTTGTTTAATTCCCTAAATTGTACATATAAGTCATTAGCATCAATTTATTAATTTCCCCTTAGTGTTTTACCTCTACGTTATACTACATTACCTATTGAGAACTATAACAAACACATTTGTTGTAAAATACATTTTTTTTGAGGAAACTTTAACCATTCATTGTTATAATTATATCTGCAATATTTTCCCAGGAGGGTTCCCATAAAGAGCAATAGGATAATGGACATACATACTAGGCACTCCCCTTCTTTAATACGTTCATAGAAATATAGAAAGGGTTTATACGATGGGACAATTTCAAAGTAATTTTCAATCGGCACAACAAATAGCTACGCAGATGAGAGCAGCTTCGGATACAATTCAAAGTGCAACAAATCGTCCTATAACAAAGGCGACGCGTACAACACTATCTGTTAATTCCAAAGCACAAGAAGCGAATCAACAAATGTTAGATTTTACGAAACAATTTT
This sequence comes from Bacillus sp. P4_D3, assembly GCF_056401855.1. Lineage (NCBI taxonomy): Bacteria > Bacillati > Bacillota > Bacilli > Caryophanales > Bacillaceae > Bacillus > Bacillus sp. P4_D3. Next base: position 46,355 of record NZ_JBFUIN010000010.1, on the reverse strand, counting down.
CCACTGCCTTTCAACAAGCGGTCGATAATATTCATTCGGTAGCCAAAGAGTTCGAGAGAATGGATTACGAACTTCACAACATTTTTCGCTAATGTGACCATCTTTGTAAAGATAGAATGGTAGGAGGAAAAAGATGGATCGAGATATCGAAAACCAAATTAAACAGTTAAATCAAAAGTTACGAAATGTATTTGAAGAGCAGGACCGAAATCAATTCGCGATTCAAACTCAGGAACAAGTGGAAGCAGATTTTTTTGAATGGAGAGGTCGAAACCGTCGTTTGTTTGATCGAATTTTAGGAACTTGGCATGGTGATAGAGAAATGTCTCAGTTTTTTATGAATACGTATCAAGATGCACAACATATTGAACGAAAAGTYACATTTGAATTGGAAAACAAAAAAGAAACATTGCTTAAAGAAAGACGAGAYCTTAGTGATTTAGAAAACGACCTTTCCTATCARCAACAACAATTAGYAARGGAGGTTTAATKCATGAGTTTAAATATGTATTTGGGAGAAGTACAAARCCARACTCAAAGCATGAAYGCTGTATGTACCGCTACCATTCAAGGTATGGAACAAGCCATTCAGTCGATTGACGCTTTTGCAATTGATACTGTTCTACAAGGACAAACATATAGCAGTGCAAAAGCATTTTTTGTACAAACCTTTCGTCCTTTAGCACAAGGGATCATTTATTTATGTGAAGAATTAATTGTTCAGAATGATGCCTTTCCAAGTCAATTTGCATCAAAGGTAGCTTCAACTGATGTTATCGAACAAGAAATAAGAGAACAAATACAGAAAATCAATCAATCGATTGCAAGTATAGAAGCGATAGATGTAGCTATGCCAATGCCAATGTCTGGAATAGACGCAATTGTGGCTGTTTTAGTTGCGATGAGAAAAAAACTTGAAGAAAAACTAGAGCATTTATATGAATTCAATTATACTTCTAGTAGTAATTATGATACTGCACTCCAACTAGCCGCTAACATTGCGACGGGTTTAGCGGAAGTCCAAAGTGGAAAAGGTTTTAGTCCCGTAAGTGGTACATTTAGTACACAGGGATTGAATATGGACTGGACGACTTCCATTCAAAAAATGACAGAAGCTAAGGCACGCGAAGCGGATAATTTTGTAAATAACAATTTATCAGATGATAATATCGAAGAAGGTACAATGTATGATACCCCCCCTGAAAAATCTATGCTTAGAAAAATTTGGGATGGTATATACGTTGGTTCTGGGGAAGTTATTGGAGGTATTGTAGAAGGGTTTGATTCATTAGATGATACAGTAACAAAAGAAAATATTAAGTATGCTATAGGTCACCCTTTAGAGACGGCATATACTATGTGTAATACTTTTTCGGATTCATTTATGAATGATGTTTGGCATGGTGATTTAGAAAGTGGTACAAAGTGGGGAACAAATATTTTTATGGGATTTGGGTTAGGATGGATTGGGGATAAAGGGATAAGCAGAGTAGGGAAAGTAACTACACTCGGTGAAGGTACGAATCTAGCAAAATTCTCAGAAGGTATCTCGTCTGTTTCGAATCAAATACCATTGAAAGATAGATTTGCTTTTGCTGGTGGAAATATCATAACCAAGATACCTCAAAGCGAACTAAATCAAGCCTATTATAATTTTGCAAAGACTACAATTTCTAGTGCGGAAAAAAGAAAATCTCCAGGAACAGTAACTTCAAGTTTTAATCTTGAACGAAGTTTAGGGACTCAAAAGAAATTAATGTATAATAATGGTTCAATTGGTGTTATTCCGCAAGAAATTCGAAATAAGTTGGTTGGAAAGGAATTCAAATCATTCGATGAATTTAGAGCTGAGTTTTGGAAAACAGTTGCTGATTCGAGCTACGCAAACGAATTTAATCGCATGAACAGGATGAGGATGCTGGAAGGTAAAGCGCCTTATACTCCCGGATCAGAGCAGTATGGAGCACATAAAGTGTATGTCTTACACCACAAGCAACCTATTCATCAAGGGGGCGATGTCTATAACCTTGATAACTTAATTATTGTATCTCCTAAGACTCACCAAACCATCTTAGACCCTGCTTATCATTTTGGAAAAAAAGGGTTATAAATTTATAAGGGGTAGATAACATGAACAGTAAAATGACTAAAGATGAGCTTATTAAACTTGTAGAACAAATATGTGATCCTAAATTACCAGATGAGTTGGGTAGTAAGTATATTGATATCTTAAAGGCGAATGTGCCTCACCCAGCTCCGAGTGACTTGATTTTTTGGGATTTTAGAGACTTAACTCCAGAAGAAATAGTAGAGATTGCTTTGAACTACAAAGAAAAAGAAGAGAAATAAAATATTAAAGGACAAGCTGCCCACCTAAAAATGGGCGGCTTTCTTCATTATCTAAATCTAAGCCAACTTACATAAAAATCACTAGCCGTAATATAGTACTTATGCCCCTTCGAATTATAAACACGATACTGTGGATACCCATTGACATTTACCTTTGCGTCGATTGTAAATCCAAATCCTACGTCAACTGTACCAGCAGCATCTTTATCCTGCCAAGAAGGAGCATCATAGAAACGTAGATTGTTAACTTTTGAAACAACACGCTTTCCAACAATAGAAGAATCTACTGTGCTTTTCTTATTAAACTTCACATAAGATGGATCGTTTTTAATCCATTGTTCACCGCCAAGGTTTAACCAACCATCCTTTTCAGCCCACACAACATAAGCTTCTGGTTTGTTTAGCTGACGAATCTTAGAATAGCTTGTATCTGGTCCTTTACGTAAGTTAACGTTGTAACCCTCAATATAAGCAATACCGTCTGTTACAGCCGTTGGGACCTCTGCTGGTTTAGACGGCTTTTCAGGTACAGAAACTTCTGCATTAGAATTATTGTATGCACGTTGTACATCTGCTCTAAATTGAGCTTCTGAAACGCCATGAGATTTTAAGTAATCAAGTGGATCTTCATGATCTGTTCCACCAAGGTATTTCGTTACATCGTAGTGAGTCCATAATCCTTTTTCTACAGATAAATTGTTATCTTTTAAGATTTTCGCTAAAAGTTTTACGTATTTTTCATATGAACGCTTGAATTTTGTATAGTCTGCTGTTTCACATAACTCTACATGTACAAATCTTTTATTTGCTCCTGGTCCTGCGCCATAAGCAATGTATTTCGTATCAGCAATTTGGATTGTTTCATTCCAATCAACTGCATAATGTACGAATGCTGAACGCCATGTACGAGACTCATATTTTTGAATATTAATAGCTGGTGCTTCTGGTGTTGCTGTAGAATGTGCTACTACGCCCTCATAAGCACCTACACCATTACGATATGGTTGTTTAGGTAAATCAGGAATAATAAGTGTTCTATCAGCAAAAGCACTTGTTGCAATAGATAAAACTAAAATAACCGCAAAGACTACAGAAGAAATATGTTTTAATGTCTTTTTCATTTTACATCAACATCCTTTTTCATAATTTTTGTGTGATCAAATAGTCCACTTGCTGACAATCCAATGATGATTCCTTGAAATACATTTGTTTTGATATCTCCGCCCAAAAATAAAACGCCTAGCACAATGCCAAGCGTTACATTCAATAACGGAACGTATTTTGTTTGTAATCCAATTGTTTTCGCAATCTGTGAAAGACCAACTACAATTCCAATCATTACAGTGATTTCAAACATTACATACCACCTCCTTTCATTAAGAAAGTGAGCGCTGCGCCTATAATACCACCAACAATAAGGCGTAAAATCCATGTAGTATTGGCGCCGATTTTATCAAGAAGCTTAGTTATATTTACAATGTCCTTTTCATTGACTGTAGTACGTGTTTCTAAGTTTCTGATATCACGCTGCATATCTTTTTGGTCTGATTTAATTTGTTGGATTTCTTGCTTTAAATCTTGTAATCCTTCCACTTTGACCACCCCTTTTAGGCAATAAAAAAAGACCAGCTTATCGCTGCTCTGGTTTCTAATTTATTAATTTTTGGATTAATAACTCTTCTAGCCGTGCGATTCTGTCCTCTTGTTTTTGAATCGCTACTGCTTGTACTTCTAACTTCTCAGCTTGAGTCTTAACAGTTTCCTCAAGAACTAGGTGCTTCTTGTAGACTTCCTGAGTACCTGCAATACCTATTGTGATAAGAGGATACATGTTGACTGTCTTTTTATGCTCAGTAGCGAATGGCTCAGGGACTTCCTCAGCAACGAATCCGTATTGATGCGCAATGTCCTCGTAAGTTGGCATTTTCTCACCTGAGCCACTGTTAATTATCTCCTGGCGCTTCTCGTACAGCTTATTTACATCAGCTTTCATGTAATACTGGCGAGGTGTAAGCTCCATAAGTTTGTCTAGTGGATTAATAGCTTCAATGTCTTTAATTGCAGTCTTGAGTTGACGTGTAGAGCGTTGAGATAGTGATCCGTAAGTTAAAGTCCCGCAAGATACTCCAGCGTAGTCATTACCTTTATTGTTTTTAACCTGCAAGCCTTCCATAGTGTACGGATACGCACGAGCTACACGGAGAGTTAATTGGTTACCTATATTTAAGTCTACATCACCTGAGTTGATACCGTTCTCCGACATCTTCAATGTCCACTTATCGACAATATCTCGTCCATTATTAAACAGGTAAGTAGCGGTATTTGAGTTAAAATTCATATAAGTAGCAGAGTCTATCGATATCCCATTAGAGCTATTTGAACGTATTTTGATATCGCCTTTAATGGCGTTCATTTCAATAGGTCCTTGTGAGCGTATCTCCATCTTGTCCATGTAACGGTAAAAGTTAATGTATGAGCTCTTATTGATGTCATTGCCAGTTTTACCGCCTGAAGCGATACCAATAGATGCTACTGCGTTTGTCCATGCAGTTCCTTGTACAACGTGGTCAATTACAAGAGATCCCTCAAGTTGTTTATTTACCGCATAGTCATTCCCAAGGACTAAAGCAGATTGGATTCCGCTATCTGTACGTGAGATAAATCCAAAGTATCCACGGGGCTGAGTGCCATTCATTAACGTTAGATGTTGTTTCTCTAGCTTCAGATAGTTCCCCGATGTATCTGCATTCGTGTAAATCTGCGTCCCTCTCAAGATACCTGAGTTGATGGACTCTGCCGTCACGGCACCAACAAGGTTTATCTTATTAGCTTGGATCAAAACGGCTTGAGCTGTTTGGTTAATCGTTGAAGCTATGTCTCCTGATTTAACTCGTGAACTTATTTCTTCGGCTTGTAACTTTATTTCTGACTCATGACGTTCTACTATAGCTTTACTTCCAAAGCGTCCGTCTGAGTCAATTTTGTTGTACACTTCAGTTTTCTCAGCTCGTAAGGAAATAGCTTTGGTGTTCTGATTGATATCAGTCTGCATCGTAGTTACTTTTTGATTAAACTCAGAAGTAGCAACTTTCTTAGCGACTTCCCCAATGAGCTGATCGTAGTTAGTAATGTCTTTAGGGTTTTCCATGAAGGTAGACAATTCAGAGCCTTGTACTACCATCGGCTGAGATAACCATACACGTCCATTCTTCCTTACATATATACGGATATTAACCTCATTAGCTGGCTGTGTAGGAGCTTCTAACTTTACAGATAATTGAGTCCATGTGTTACTTGGTAGCTTCTTATCAAAGTAAGTAAGCTTGGTTGCAACTTGAGTGCTACCATTACGGAATGTCATCTCAATAGCTCCACCTTCATCGATACCGTTTGCATTGTCAGTGAATATCCATACTGAGAAGATGTAAGCTCCTGAGCCATCTACAATAGGCATCGATTGGCTAATGTTTGTAAAATTAGCGTCTGTCAACCCTGAGCATTCTATCTTTACAGAGTTATAGCCTTCATGATGTCTAGCATTCACAGCCATAACTGTAGCGTTTGCGTTGGTCCCACGAGCTTCCCATTTAGCTATAGACGGCTTAGTAGATGTTACTATTCCCGTAGTAGGATGAATAGTTCTATCTTCAAAGGCAGAGTTAGAAATCATATTGACTTTTCCAATATTTCCGATGTAGTCTCTCATCTCAGTATCTGTTACGCTAGAGCTAATCTCATTGCTCAGTTGAGTTATCTTACTTGTATTGGTTTGAATCTGAGCTCCTTGTGTACCTTGAGTTTTCCCAATAGAGCCAATTTCAGCGGTGTTCTTGTCCACTGTTTGCTGTATAGCGTTTGTTTGACTTGATAAGCTTCCAACTGATTGATTTAATGATGAAATAGTAGCGGTATTGCTATCTACAGTTTGCTTAATCTCATTAGTCTGCTTTGTAGTAGCTACTTCTGAGCGGTTTCTGTCCCATGCTGTAGAGATTGATCCGTGCTCAAGTTTTAAATCCTTGAAGGCAAGCTTCTTCCCTGTTGAGTTTGCACCCATAGGATATCTAACTCGTAGTATAATCCCTTTAGCGTCAGATTTAAGCTTGAAAGTATATGAACCTCTAGTGAATCCTGTATTGTCTACCTTAATAGGGAGTTGCCCTGACTCGTTCCATCCCGTGCCGGTAGATTGAAATACTACTAAATGAGCATATCCTGAGTCACCTTTAAGGTCTGCTGAGAAAGTGAACTCATCTCCAGCGTTGAGCCCTCTTAGGTCAGTTAACTTATAGCTACCAACTTGATAGAATGAATCAGCTCCGTCAATAGAAGTCAGCTCTATATAATTATCTTTGAAGACGTGAGAAGAACGTCCAAAAGAGTGACCTCCTACATCGTTCGGAAACTCAGGATACTCGTTGTTTGCTGAAGAATTAACTAGAATGTTTTCATTTCCATTCTCGACGGCTACTTGAAGTTTTGTAATCGTAGCAGTATTGCTCTCAACTGTCTGTTTAATCTCATTAGTAGTCTTAGTGAAATCTCCAGTTGAGACAGCTTCTTCAATAGCAGGATTCCATGCAGTGGGAATTGTTCCCTCTTCAAGTTGAACATGAGAGATATTGATATTCCCAAAGACGTCACGTGAGCCTGTAGTTATCATTAAAGATTTTACGTCCTTATCCTTAATAGTAAATGTCTGACTCTGTAGAGCATCCAACCACGTAGTCCCTATTGCACTAGCGTCACGTCTAATAGATAAATACTGTGCTTCATCATCAGCATAGCGCACTACGATTTCAGCACCCGTCCAAGGATTAGTCCCTTTTCCAGTGATATTACCTGTTAAGATATAGCTAAGAGTCACTTTTTTGTTACGGAAATTTACTTTGCTGGAAGTCTTTAAGGTTTTAATTGATGAATAGTTAGCAGTAGCATTTTTAACATCACAGATAAACTCAGACTCTATAGCTAAGTTAACTGATCCAATCTTCATATTCTTGAAGTCGCCTTCTACTTTCTCAATCTTCTTAGAGTTTTCATCAGCAGATATTTTAACGTCATTGACTGTCTTAGTTACATTGGTCACATTTGTATCTGTCTGCTTTAGTTCTTCCTTAGTAGCTGTTAACTTTAGAGCTTCAGCCGTTTGCTCATATTTAGTATTCATATCAGAGAAAGCTTTAATGTTGGTTTGCTTGTCCACCTCATAAGTTTGCTTGCCTACTAAGTTTTTATCTACATAGTCTTTTGTGTAGACATCATCCGTATTAGCTTTCTTTTTCATTTCCTCATCTAGCCAAGTCTGGTCCACTTTAGAGTTAATATCTATCTGGATATCAGAGATTTCTTGCTCTACAGCTTCGACCTCTTGTTGCAAGTCAGCAGTGGCTCTCTCTAGCTCTCCAGTATCAGGCGTGATACGAGTCCATTGACCACCACTCCATAGATACATTACTTTATTGTTTGGATCTGAATTGTTAACCCAAATAGTTTTACCATCTTTTAAGTTCTCAGTAGGGGCAGTCGGTTGCTCAATAACTTCTGCGGTGTTCTTCAATACATAGTCAACTGTAGCTTCTGCAAGGTCCTTTGCAATCTTACTTTCTTTCTCTGCCTTCTCTGCTGCTTTCTTAGCATCTTCAATAGCTTGGTCCTGCTCGTTTACTTTGTTCTGTAATTGGTCGAACAAGTCCTGAGGAACCTTGTCATACAATGAGCTAAGTATCTTTTGGTATAATCTGCGCAACTCATCGTTTTGGTCAACAATTTCACGATAATCACCAAACGCATATTTATCTTGTGTAGGGTCTTTAAAAGATTCATCACCAGCGATAGCACGAGCTTCAAGATATAGCTTAGGTGTAAAGCCCGTATCTATAATTCTGATAGTATCGCCTTCATTGATTAGTTCGTGTGCTAGTCCAAATATTCGTCCTATACTTTGAGCTTGAACTTCGTATGAAACAGAAGTATTCACAAGCTTATTCATTTCTGTTTTCATGAGAGTCATAAGTCTCTGTGGAGACATATCCTGGTCTTCTGTTTGTGGAGTATAAAAAGCGAATTTATGTTTTCCTTTTTCATTCCACCGTTGAAAAGCTGCATCATCCACAAGATAAGGGACACCATTATTTATTTCTGAGATCGTAATGAACTCTCCGTTATCTTTTGTTACGTAACCTAATAAGGCGGTACAAATGTTTTGAGAGTTTTCGATACGTTTAATTCCCATCAAATCTTTACCAAGAGTTATTTCTTTCCTTGTATCTCTTCCTCGCTTTTTAACCATGTCCACATAACGAGCAACTATTTGGGAACCTACAACTTCGGCGCGGTATTGGATTTCTAATTCAAAAGAAGCGGAAATTTTTTTTAGTAAATTCAATGGATCAATAAATTCTTCAATTACCATTGAATGCGCTCCATCATGTTCTGTTTTACCTATTTCCCACTTCGTCCCTTTAAGGGCTATTTCCATACATTGTTTCAATGTTTTACTTTCGATTTTTTGCGGTTCGATAATTCCTGCTTTAGCAAGCTGAATCCATTCACCAGATGCATAAACTATTAATGACTTATCATCAGAATTTTTTTCTGCTTCTGTAATGACATAAGGAACGATTCTACCACCACGTACTTCTTTTAACACTAAATTTTGTTGTACAAGCGTTGCCGCATGATCTGTATTCTCAAACACTCTAAACTCTAATGTATCGATATTATTCTTAATTTCCCAATGCCGTTTATCATCCCAATAATCTTTTGGTTGTATAGCTGAAACGATTTGACTTGTTTTAAAATCAACAACATGTAAGTCCCCACTTGGTGTTCTCATCTAAATCGCTCCCTATACGTTAATTCCGCTATTCCCACATTGGCTGGACGTACTATAATTTCATTTTGTCCCCGTTTTACAACAGGAAATGAACTGAATATATCTTTTAATGCAATTGCATTTGTTCCGTTGATCGTTACAAGTGAACGTTCTGTATCTATTTGGATTTTGTCTCCAACATCGAAAATATAAGGAGTTTCATCTACGTTTACACTGTAAAGCTTCCATACTTTTAAATCCTCAATCCACATATCCATAGGAGTAGATAAGGCTCCGTATTGTAGGAAAGCAATTGCTACTTTCGCTATTGACTTAGACGTTGCTGGATTCTCCTTAGCTACATCATTCCAACGTTCCACAAGAGAAGTGCCGTCTACTCCGTTTAGCCCATCTGCTTTAGCAAAGTAAACACTCCATTCAGTGCCTCGCCTTGCTATAGAATAATGACCTCTGAAATCGTTAAATGTATCCGCATAGAATCCAGTTGTATCCACCAGCGTTTTAGTGCCCCCAATAACCGAATTAGCTTTCGTCATAATATGGCTAGCGTAATCATCATTCATGTTTAACTCGGAGATAACTGATCCGTCCTGAGCTAGAAACATTAAGACTACTTTTCCGACCTGGTTCATATAAGAAGAAAACAGCTTTACTCTCATATCCGCTCTAAAGTCGATTAATGGACCAGTGGGGATGTCTCTTGTGTATATAGGACCGTGCCAGCCAGTGCCGTCTCCGTAGAGCTTAGTTTTGAAGTAGGCGTTGTTGACAACTTCCATATCTCCAGTGCCCGTATAGTTGCCAATCTTCCCCGTTACTTTAGTCCAAGGAGTTAGCGTGTTCATTTCATCTTTAATAACCATGTCTTCCATTTTCACTATCTTGTTTTGAACCCCAGTAGGATAGCCTATACGAAAATACTCATCGCCGTTCCATACATCAAGGAAAGGACTCATCGCCCCTACAGTGATATCTATAATTGGATAAGACTCTACGGAGCCATTGTTACGGAATTCAGCTTTTAAGTCTCCATTCTCAATAGCCATGGTTTTCTCTTGTGCAGCTCCCAACTTGTAAGGCATTGGGCAAATGAATTTCAAAGTACCTTTACCCAGAGTAACGAATTCATCTGGATCAAACCCCTCGTCCACAACTGCTAAATATGTTCTGTTGGGCTCTACATCGAAAATAAGCTCTACTGGCTGTTCTGTAATAAGCCAATCAGCTACTTCTTCTTTCAGTGTTTCTAAATTTGATTCATCGGGGACGATAATTCCAACAGGAATCGAAAGAACACGGATGTCAGTTTGTGTGTTTAATAACCTTGCTCCCGGATAACCTGGAACACTTAGAAAATTCCTTTTTAATGGTGCCCATGTAGGTCTTTTCCATCCTTTTTCTATCTGAACAAAGGTTTTTCGTTGATTGTTAAATGTAAAAGAACTCATGTTAACACCTCTTTTCTTTATAAAATAAAAGAAACCCAAACCTAAAAGGCTGAGTTTCTTGCTACTTCTCTATCTTGATACTCGGTTGTATATCTATAAGTACCACGTGCTACATCTCGTCCTTCCAAAGTAACAGGAACTTCAATTACTAAATCACCACCCTGTGTTGGTATCGCTCCATTAACGCCAGATTGACCAGGTGAATAATTGAATGTTTGGTTTGCAATACCGCTACTCATAGACTGCTTACTATTAGCCATATTGCCATACACACCACTCATTACACTCTTTAATCCTGATAACTGGCTCATAGAACTATCCATCATGCGACTCATATCACCCATTAATTGACTCATAGATCCGGTAGTACCAATCATAGTTTTAGCAATACCTTCACCAATAGCCCCAAGTGTCTTTTTATTTAAAGGTAGAACCGCTTCTGGTCCAGCTTCACCAGCACCTTGCAAGTTACCACCATTCATTCCAAAGATAGTTGGTTTAGTGAAGATACCGCCTTTAGCGCGCCATTGTACATCGAAACCGGTTGGATACTTAACTTCTTTACCCATGATAGTTTTTGTATCAGTTGTTAAACTAAAGTGTGGAAGCTTAGGCATTTCAGGTTTAGGAATTTTTAATTTCAAGTCACTAAAGAATCCCTTAATCTTCCCAATAAACTTTTCTATGCTGTCAACTGCATCTTTTATTGGATCTACAATAAATCGTTTCGCTGCTTCAAATTTTTCTTGCGCCGCATTCTTTACCGCATCAAACTTTTCTTTAGCTGAGTTATATAAATCGGTGAATTTTTGCTTGGCTTGATTATACGTTTCAGTTACCGGATCGATCACATATTTCTTCACTAAATTCCAAGCTGTAAGTGTATAAGATTTTATTTTTTCCCAATTACTTAATATCCAATTTGCTAAATCTCCAAGTTTTTCTTTCGTTGTATTCCACAAGTCTTGAACAGGTTGAATAACATATTGTTTTACCAAATTCCAAGCCGCAAGAGTATATGATTTAGCAAGTTCCCATTTTGAACTTAACCAAGATATCAAATCACCAAATTTTTCTTTTACAAAGTTCCAAGTATCTAGGACGGGTTGAATGATATATTGTTTAAATAAAGACCAACCAATTTGTGCCGCTAACTTCGCAATTTCCCATTGTTGACTTAGCCAATTAACTAATTCGCCAATTTGTGCACTTACCCAATTGTAAGCTTCTTGGATTGGTTGAATAATATATTGAGATATAGCTGCCCAAGCAATTTGTGCACCTGCCTGTATTAATAGCCACCCTGCTTCAAGAACCGTAGAAATTAACGAGATAATTGGATCTAAGAATGTAAGAATAGATTGCCAAGTTTCCATCCATTTTTGGAACAATTGCATAAAAAATTGAGATGCTGTTTCGACCATTGAAGAGAACCAACTTGATACAGTCTCAACTAATGAAGACAACCATCCTGTTGCTGTATCCACTAAAGAAGATAGCCATGAAGAAGCTGATTCAACTAAAGATGACCACCAAGTCGATGCTGTTTCTACCATTGAGGATAACCATGTTGTCGTTATTTCTACTAGAGAAGACCACCAACCAGATACCGTTTCGACAAGTGAAGATAGCCAAGTTGACGCCGTTTCGACTATTCCACTCCACAATTCAGATAAATATTCCCCAATAAAATTGAAGGTATCTATCGTCCACTGTTTTATAGATTCCCAGTTTTTATAAATAGCAAAACCTAAAGCGACTAAAGCGGCTATGATAATTGGCACAATGGCAACTATCCCGGCCGCTGCAGCCGCACCAATTCCAAATATGCTCATTACCGTCACAACTATAGGTGCAAGTGCCATAATCGCACCTGATATTATACCAATGGCGGTTGCTACGGCTGCAAGTGTTGCTGCCAATGCTGGATTATTTGATATCCATTCAGCAAATTTAGAAATAAGATCGGCTACAACACTAAGTACTGGTTGGAGAGCGACTTGTAAATCTTGCATTGCTTTTTGGAACTTAATTGCTGGGTTTGCATCCATCTTTTTAATAGAATCATTTAATTGATCTTGATTATTTTTGAAATCGACCGTTTTTTCTTTTGCACCTAGCAATGTATTTATTATATTTTGCCCTTGGTCTTCGTACATTGTACCGAATAGTTTTGCACCTAATTCGTTTTTCTTCGTTTCATTTTCAACTTGTGATAACGCTAGAGCAATATCAGTCATAGCGGCTGAACCTTCTTTACCGCCATTAGCTACAGCTTGTCCCCATTTTTGCAATTGTTCAGCTGAGATATTAGTGCCTTCTAAAGTTTCTTTCATAGCTTTATCGACACCTTGACCGAATTCAGCCGCTTTAATACGTCCTTCTTTCAATCCATCTAAAAGGTTGTCGATATTCCAGGTACCTGTTTCGACCCCAGCCGCCATAATCGCTTGTACTTCTTCAGCGCTGTATCCTGCTCTTGTAAGCTGCCCACCATATTCAGCAATAATGTCTAATTGCTCAGGTGGAAATCCCATTTTTAATAAGGCGTTTGTTAATCCAAGAGCACCTTCTTGCGAAATACCTAGTTCATTACCAATTTCATTTGTTTCTTGTATTAACTCAGTAAAATCAATACCTTCATATGATTGCGCGATTGCCGCCGCTCCTTTAACAATTGCTGCATTCGCTTCATCACTAACATTTTTATTCAACGCCCACTGCCTGCGCACACCTTCTAAAGAAGCTTCAGCATCCACACCATAAGCAGTAATGCCCCTTACAGCTTCTTCAACTGATTTTTTGGAGGACTCAGGGACATCAAAAGTGATATCGATTTTTGTTTTTAACTTTGACATATCAAGTGCTTGTTCGATTGTTCCGGCAATACCACCACCAGCTACCATAGCTCCAAGAACGTTTTCTAAACCAATATCTAATTCTTTGAATTCTCTTTGTGTCCTTTGGGCCTCTTGCTGTAAATCTCTTAATTCATTTCGAACTTGTTGTATTGAATTACCATCATCCACAGATCGAAGCGCACGTTGTAATTTCTCAATATCCGCTTCTGTTCCTAATGCTTCACGACCAATAAGTCCAATCGCTTGTTCTAACTGCCGACTTGTAGCTGTTCCGCTTTTAATTGCATTCACAAGACGATTTCCTAATGCCCCTGCAAAATCATCAACACTTTTTCCTGTAGCGCTAAACAACATTTCTAATTGCCTTGTGGAACTTGCCACATTTTCTTGCTCAGCTTTCATGTTTCCAAGCTTATTTTTTAACCCATCAAGTGATCCTTGTGTAAATTCAATTTCACGCCTAAACGAGCGGTATTGTTCTTCAGAAATCTTTCCATTTTGAAATTGTTCCTGAACCTGTTGTTCCGCTGCTTTCAATTTATCTAGCTTTTGCGTTGTATTTTCTATTTGTTGTGTAAGTAATTTTTGCTTTTGAGAAAGTGCCTCAATATTCCCAGGGTCAAATTTTAATAGTCGCTCAACATCTTTAAGCTCCTTAGTTAAATCATTACTACGTTTATTAACATCTTTTAAAGCATTTTGAAGCCCCGTGGTCTCTCCACCAATTTCAATCGTAATCCCTTTAATTCTTCCTGCCATATTTTCACCCCTCTTTCTTAGAAAGCATTAAAGTCTTTTTGAGTCGCTTTTCTTACTTTGTCTTTCTTCGGATTTTCCATTTCAGCAAATTCAGCAATATAATCAAAGCAATCACCAACAGTCATAACTTCTAAATCTCCATGTGTCAGCTTCGCTTTATAACAAAGAGCAAGAAACGTATCAGTGGATAATTCTTCATCACTGAAAGTCCCTTGCTCTCCATTATTTTTCGTTATTTTTTTTTTGCTCCCATTGTACTTTGAATCATGTCATTAATTTCTGGCATGATATCGTAAATAGGAAACTCGTCAAATCCATCTAGCCATGTAATTGGATCAGGAAGATTTGGATCTGCTGTTTTTGCATATAACCAAACTAAATCGTAAATAACTTCAAAATCGACGTTCTTAAAATCTGCGGTTGATAGATCGATAGTGCCTTGTGACTCATCTTGCGAGGTAAATGTACCGATAGCTCCTAATGCCATCATATCTGCGAATAAATCACGTCTGAATTGTGCCTTATAGCGTTTAACTGTTGCTGCTGTGCCTTTTAATCGGACTTGTTTTCCATCTATTGTAATTGTCTTTTCCATTTACTTACGCTCCTTTTGGTGCTGCTGGTGTTTTTACATATACTTTTTTGTACCAATTATCATAAATCGCTGGTGTTGTCTTAGATGTAGTTTTTGTTTTAACCATACGCTTTCCATTGATATCGATAGGACTAGATACAAATTTAAGTTCATTTGTATTAGGCTCTGCTGAATTAGTTTTTGTTTTAGATGCAATAGTTGGTCGGCTTGCTGAGTTGTTAAACATAACGTGTCGAGTTGCATTCACATCACCATCAAACTCAAATAATAAAGCGAACGTTTTTCCTTTTGCATCAGCTAACTCATTTAATACACCGTCTGTTTCATCTAATTGCTCACCTAACGCATCGATAGCAAATTGTTCTGGAATAGTCGCAATGGATAGCGTTCCATCATAACCTTGGTTATTACTTGCTGCATAGTAAAGCATGTCGTCCGCATAGAACTCAATTAAATCCCCACGTGGATCAAATGTTAATTCAACCGCTCCTGGAATTGGAATTGGGGTTTTAAATGTTACTACTCCATTCAAAGTTTCATAGAGAGCATAATAAACATTCTTCAAACCAAAGCTTACTTTGTTTTCATTCATTTACATCAACCTCGTTTCATATATTTTTTGAAATAATTTTTCAGATTCAATAAAGGTCCCATAAGAGTCATAAGTTATTTCATGATCGTCTAGGACTTTTTCAAGCTTGGCTTCTGTAACCAAGTCTTTTTTTGTGGTATAAAGCTCTATATTTAAATCATTTACCTTGTGATAGACCTTGTTATCAGCCATCAAGTTTGATGAGCCATCCACAAGGAAACATATATAAGGTGGCGCTGGTACTGGATTACTTGGTGTTGCTGTGAAATGCGAATAAGCCACAGGATAACCTGTAGCTTCAAGAATTTTTGTTAATTCACCTAATGTCATTGCCCAATCGTCCTTTCGATACGTCTTGGCAATTCATCGATTACATATTCTTCAACTGGGCGAATATGCACTTGTGCTGGTACTCGACCACCACCTACTTTCGCATGTCCATTTTCTAAAAGATGTGTTAATTGTCCTTTTGCATTATGAAGAACAACGCCCTTCCCTTCTTTTTTCTTACGCCATCCTTTACGATAACCACCCGTTTTTTTAGGACTACCTTGCTTTAATTTACCTACAGCAATATCTCCTATTTCATCAATCTCATTTTCTAATTCTTCTTCCACAACATCTGCATATCTTTGTAATTCTCTAGCAATCTCACTCGCAAAATCATTCATATTAAACATGCTCCTTTGCGATAATGGTCAATGTTTGATTCATTTCATCATCATTCATTGGCGGTTCGATAATATCAAAAATACGACCCTTCATATTAATTCGCATTTCTTCTGTAATGCCCGATGTATAAGGAATCACAAATCGATAAACTCGTGTCGCCTGTGAAGCTGAAGCTTCAATATACTCGGAACCTTTCACCGTTTTTACCATTGCCCAGGCTTTTTTTAATTCCTGCCAAGATGTTTCTATTACTTGATTTAATTCATCTTTTATTACTATAGGTTGCTCAATAATAATTCGATTCCTAAAATCACCTGTATTTAAAGGTTTTTTGTATTGAAAAGGACGCATATTATTCACCGTCCAATTTGATTGCTTCTAATGCTTTATCAATGCTCAAACTGTTAATCTGACTTAAAAAGTTCTGATCAAAATATTCTAGAGCATCATTATAAACATAACGAGAACGTTCAAAGACTAATTCTTTGAACTCCTCGTTATCATTTAAATCATAATCCCCACAAACCCTAAGTAAAGCCTTGTTAGACGTAGAAAGGATGCGCTTTAGGTTATCATCTTCATCATCACCTAAGTGCATCCTTTCTTTAAACTCCTGTAATATTTCATTTGAAATTACTGTATTCATTCACATCACCCTTGAGCTGGTGGGGTTGGTGTTTCTACAAGTTTTAATTCGTAAACTTGTGCTGCATATTTGTCTTTTGGCTTACCTGTAGCATATTGCTTGGCAATATAAAGCGTTGCATCTTCTAATGCTAACGTTTGGTCAAACTTTTTAATCGGCTCCGTTCCACCCATTGCCGCAATATACTCTCCTTTAACAAAAAACAGTACTTTACCTTGAGGTACAAATACTGATTCTGTAGGCGTTGGATTGAAAGGTAAGCTCGTTACATAAACTCCAGCCGCATTTAAAGTTGTTGCATTTGCTTGAACATCAAATGTATCGAACGGATTCGTCACCATAACTACTTTTCCAGCAATATTCTTCGGTTTATCTGCATCTTTACCATCAGCTTTTAACTTTTTAGCAAGTAACTTAACAACATTTTTTAATTCATTAATCGTTTTACGCCCTGGTTCAAAAGTTAAAGTACCAGCAACTTTTTTATCCGGATATACACCACCAACAACATTTCCACTTGGATCTTTTAGCAAACCGATAGGTTCATTCTTACCTGTACCAATTACAAATCCTCGCTCTAATCCAACCGCCATAGCTTCTGTAATCATTGTACGAACATAACGTTCCACCCAAACTGGCCCTAGATTTAACATATCATTTGATAATGGGATAAACGCTGTTAATTTAAGTTGAGTAATAGGCTCTTTTCGGAATGTAGCATTTAACTGTCCTTGAATGTCACCAAATAATGGTCCCCATACTGCTGCGCCTTCTGGATCTCCATAGATAAATTCTGTGACAGCTCCTAAGTTTTCTAATCCAACATGTTGTAAGAACGGATGCCCGTCTACTAAATCTTCAAAGATTCGCTCTTGTGTTGTTTTAGGTAGAATCTCAGTATCTTTAAATCCACCATCTTGAACAACCGCATTAAAGAATTTCATTTCTTCACTCGTTAATACATTGGAACCGCGCGATTGCATAATTGAACGGTCTACAATCGATTCATTCACTTGATTCAAAATATCTGAACGAACATCTGTAGCAAGTGCTTCAATCATGGAATTTAATGCTGTTGATTGTTCTTCTGGTGTACCTTCCTGTGTCGCTTTCGCAAAAGCTAGTTTTTTCTCTTCAAAATTATTAAATTTAATCACCATGTTTTATTTTCCTCCTAGATTTAAAAAGAGCGTACTCAGATTCTGTTTCATATTAACAGGCTCTTGAATAAGCTCTTTTGGATTTTGATTATTTGGTTGTTTCGTATACTTAGCTACTAAATCTTCTTTGAAATTTTCTACAACTTCCTCTTCATCATCATCTTCTTGCGTATCATCTATTTCAATTTCATCAGCAATTTCATCGGCTAAACCAAGAGCAACCGCTTCCTCTGCTGTTAGCCAAGTTTCATCCTTTAAAAGTTGTTTTAATTCTTCATCTGTTCCAACAAAACGTTTCTTATAAGATGCTGCTAAAGCTGAATCAATCTTTCGTAAATCTCGTGCTGTTTTTTCAAAAAGGTCTGCATTTCCATATTCAAAAGTACTCGCTTGATGAATCATCATCATAGTATTACTAGGCATAATGATTTTATCACCTGCCATTGCAATTACAGATGCGGCACTCGCTGCCCAACCATCAATATGAACTATAACTTCAGCATCATGTTGTTTCAGCATATTGCAAATTGCTACACCATCAAATGCGGAACCTCCACCCGAATTAATATGAACGTGAATTTTTTCTGCTTTAACATCTTGAATTTTTCTTCTTACAGCTTCAGCATTATTTTCACTAAACCAACCACCGATTGAACCGTAAACAGTTAATTTATACTCATTTTCACCTTTAACTTCAAAACGAATATCTCGTTTTAAATTTAGAAGCTTATTCATATTCACATGCTCCATCATTCCTCACCTCCTTTTTCTCCATTCATTTGAGTATAGTTTTTTGTAATATAGTGTTTGTCCAAGTTCGGATCATTAGATGATTCATATCCTCCCTCCAATCTAATTTCATTGCCTGTAAAGGCACCAGAAGAAATAAGCTTATCAATGCTCGTTGCAAGATCAAAAATACTTTGATAAGAAACAGATTTAATTTCTATCCTTTGTCCTCCGAGATAATCTTTCATCTCAAAGAACTTCACATTTGATTCATCAGATAGTTTCTTTAGTAAAGGATTTACAGTGAATAACATGTAGTTTTTCGTTTGTTTTTCTACATCAGCCATTTCTCCATATAACAAAGCTGTTGGAATGCCAATAGACATAGCTACTTGATTTAAGAAACCATTTGTTACTTTGTTGATTTCTTCCACACTTGGACCATTAGCGGAGCCATTATATACTTCATCGTATTTTATCCCTTTTTGTTGCGGCACAATAGCTATATCTTTCGTGCCTATCGCCTTATACATGTTGTCTATGAATTCTTGTAACTTTGCTATTTGTTCCTCAGTTTTAGCACCAATCATATCCATGTCAACTGTTCCGCGAACTTGATTTTTACGTTTTTGAGAGTTTAATATCCTACCGAACAAATCCCCATAATCTGCAAATAATCCATCAATAAGTGGAGATAATTTATCATTCCGATACTTCAAATGAATAACTTCACTTTGCTTAAAACTTCTCTTAAACGTATAATCTTTTACTATTACATCGGTAAAAGTATCTTCAAACACAGCATACTCATTATGTTGAAATCCATCTGCAATAAGTAAATCACCATCATCTGCTTGTATAACTAAACACTCATTATCATAAATAAGTTTACGAATAAACCTTTCCCAAAAGGTACTTGCGGTCATATTCTTGTTCGGTCTAACGTTTAATCGATAATAAAGCTCATTTTTCTCAAATGCTTTACCGTGTCTTACTCTGAATTCAGATTGACTAATTGTTCTTCCTAAAAATGATACACATGTATCAATTGCCAATCGTTTCATATGAACCCTGTTTGCTGTATCAGCAATCAAATCCAGATCAACCATAAATTCTAACTCTTTATTTCTTTTGAATACTGAACCTAACCATCCAATGGTCATCACCCCCTTTATTAGAATTTGATATCGCTTAGTATAAAGTCGGTTGCTTCTTGTATCTCGTCCGCTCGATAAAGAGCATGAACGAAACATTGGAATCCATCAGTCTTTCTACGAACCGGCTCTTTCTTTTCGTATATTTTATTACCATCACCTTTGATAACAACCAACACGTTTTGCGTATACCAACGCATTAGCGGATTATCATCAAAAATAATTTGTTTATTTGCAAACGCCATTTCAATACGAGGTGCTAGTAAACTATGAATTGCTTTTGGATTCCTTATAACTTCTATTTCAAAACCTTCTGCTACCAATAAAGGCCTTATCGCTTCCATTCGGAAGTTATCAGCTATAATTTTCTTAACCCCAAATTGCTCACGCATTTCTACAAACCAATCAACGATATGCTGAGGATTAATAGTCGGCTCGTCCACAACTGTAAGTAAGCCTTGTTCCTCCCACTCTTTAATTGGTGCAAACTTTTGTTTTTTATACTCGCCAGCCTTTTTAGAATAACCATAATAAATATCAACAAATTCCTTTCGCACAAAGGAATGAGTTTTAAAAATGTACTCACCATTTTGTCTGAATAAAAGACCACATGCTGCAAAGTCTCGAATACTTGCAAAGTCTAACGCCCCAATACATTCTTGAGCATATAAATCAGGAAATGGACGATTTGTAGCAAGAATCTCTGACCATTTTGCAACAGAACGTTCTAAGTTTGTAACAGGTAAGTTCATACGCTTTGTCATGAACTCTTCTCGGTTACTTGGATCATCCTCTAAATCTTCATATTCTTCCTTTATCGTTTCAAGTAATCCCTCAGCATACTCGCTTAATGGTTGCGATAACATAGGATTTGCCATTTCCCAATTATCAGAATCATCAACTTCTTTTTCATCATTCAATTTACAAATGAATGGGAAGATAGCATTTGGACGCGCTTCGCCATTTAATACTTTCATTGCTTTTTCTTTTTGTTTATCTAAGAAGCCATCACGGACATATCCATCTGTACCAATGTAAAATTCTCGCGGGTTTTTCTTTTTCCCTAAACCACTAATATGGACTCGAACATCTTTATTGCTTTCATATTGATGTATTTCATCAAATACAACCGCGCCATCACGCAAACCATCTTTCGTGTCTCCGTTTGATGTTCTAAACTTCAATACACTTCCTGTAGCCTTAGAAACAGTTTGAGTTAATGTTGTTTTAAATGCTCTTTGCAATATTTCATTTCGTTTAACACATTTGTGAACTTCATCAGGACTTGTTTTCGCCTGCTCTTCACTATTTGCAACAACGGAAATGTTATACTCCGGAATACCATGCATTTCACTAATTAAAAAATGAATGATGACTGATATTAATCCGTTTTTACCGCCACCACGTCCAAGCATCCACAAGAATTTACGATAAAATACACGTCCGTTTTTCTTATAAAACAAAAAAACGAATGCTATTAAGAATTTCTGAAATGATTGTAACGGGAAGTACCATTTCTCCCCAAAGCGGATACACTTCTCAATCATTTCATCATCAAAATACAAATCGTCTCTGTTCAAAACGTATTTTTCTAGATATTCAATTAACAGTTCTCTTTCTTTGTTGAACTTTATTTTCCCACTTCTATAAAGCTCAATGTATTCATCTACATACTTTTGCCTGGTCATATTAAATCACTTGGACTGTATCCCGTATTAGAAGCACCAACTTTAGGAACGAATTTTATATCTCTTCCTAAAGCAATTAAAGAACTGTTAATTTTGTTCCTCTCACTTATAAGAGGATGGGCTTTAACAAAAACTTGAGAACCATTTTTTACTGTTACAGATTCGCCTTCTTTATTAATGGTTTTATTTATTTTTCTAAATGCTTTGACCAGATCAATGTATCTTTCTACTTTTTCAACTTCGACTAAATCTGTAATATCAATACTATTCATAAGCTGTTCTTTTAACCTCACAATACTAACAGCCATCTACCCACCCCCCCTTACGTGCGTAATTTCGAAAAAAACCTGACAGTTAACCCCCTCCTCCGGTGCCCCTTAGAGCAAATTTTGCTGAAATATTTTAAGGGGGGGTGTTATTACTGAATCATTTTTACCACTTTTCATCGTTTTCCCATTTATTCGGTTTCTTTTCAAAGAATCTTCCATGTTCTTTATTATGGCAATCCACACAGACTGTTTCTAAATTATCTTTTTCTAATGCAAGTTCTGGATGATGTTCGAGTTCTTTTATATGATGGACAACGAGTTGTATCTTCTTACGCTTTGCACCATCACTGTATTCGTTCGTGTCTGTTTGAACTCGACCATTACGCTTACACTCTTGGCATTCATAGTTGTCTCGCTTCTTTACTTGTTCACGAATACTCTTCCACTCACCACTGTCGTAGAACTTACGCTTCTGTTGTTTGGTTTTATATTCATTCACTATCCGTTACCTCAATCACACCTGTATCAATCCGCTTCTCTCGATGTTGAATGTCTAAACACTTCTCACAATAAAAAGTAGCTGATACATCCACACCATACCGCTTAGCATCAGAATAAAAAGAAGTAGTTTCACTAGCTAACACTTGATACTTATGCTCACACATCTATCCTCACTCCTTACTATTAATGAATTCATCCATTGCTTTACCAAGCAAACTGAACATCGCTTCTCTCTTTTGCTTTGGTGTTGTATTGTCTTCCAACTCATTAAAGATTGGAATTACACTTTCTAATTTCTGTTTATCGATACGCTCATTTACAAGGTCCTGTCCTAACATTGAAATGAATGTACCAATTACAACCGCTTGTTCTTGTTTAGTTAGTTTCATTTATTATCACCTCAGGTTAAAACCTTTCCTTAATTTCGGTAAACTCACTGACTTTTTGAGCTATCGTTTTACCATTTAAAACAACAGGTACTTCTATAAATAAAGGATTTATTTCATTCGTAAATCTACCCATAACACTTTCTAACTTCTCGAACGCTTCCACGCATTCATTAACTGCAGCAGTCAATTCCTTAACATTCTCTTTCGCTTCTTTTGTATCAACTTCTACCTTCACTGATAATGCGCTCTTTTGTTCACTCATTTTTCATCCTCCTCCAAAATAAAAAGCACCCGATTGGATGCTCTTTTCACTTTATTATTTATTAAATCATTTATGTTTTTCGGGTAATTGGACAACTACCTTATACGAATCCTCCAAATATTTTCCGGACAAATGGACTATGTCATCTTTCTCAAAGTATTCAATATCTACTGGATACATACTAGACATTCCGTAATAATCTCGATATTCAGCAGGAACAACATAATCTTTTGGCCAATCTATAGTCAATCTACTATAGTTAGTTTCAATAGTACAGTTTATTTTGTAGTAACCGTTGAAAACTACTTCTCCATTTTTTCTTGCAATAACATGAACCTTATCTCCTAAAAGTTGTTGATTACGATAGTGTAATAATATTTCTCTTAAATTTTTTGACATGCTTTTCTCCTTTTTTGACCTTTTTTAAAATAAAATTAACCAATCAATATATTCGACAAAAGGAGATAATTCCCTGTAATTTTCACATAACAAAAGAGCAACCATGCATCAGTTGCTCTTTCATCAGAACTTTCTATTTACTGTTATGGAACAGTAACGCCCACGATAATTGCTATTGGTTAAATTATCTTGGATCTATCTTTTCTCCATTTTACTCAATTAAATCTGAAGCTAAAAATTTCCAAAGTGTTACATATAACTCTTTATGCTCCCGCTTTCTCATCTCCTTATACAAACTTATAACGTCCGAAAGTTTTTTGAGAACAGAGAACACTTTCAGATGTTTTTGTAAACTTATTATTAAATCCAAATAAACATATGCGTTATCTGGATTTATTTGCTATAATTCTTTTGGTTAGGAGGTGAATAATATGAACAAATCTTCATATTCTTTAAAAGATTATGTAAACGCTATTATCTGGCTTGTGTTACCTTGTGCTGTTATTTTTGCGCMTGCATATCCAACTTTCTTATTAATTTTCATTCTATTTCTCTCAATATTATTTTCGTATTATGGGTTTACTATGAGATCTCTAATTAATAGTTTGGGTTTGAATCTGATAATTCCAGTCTATCGATTATTGGCTTTTTGTCTTTCAATAATTTCTTTTACAACATTTATGGTGATAGTACTCAACCACAAAATTGCTTATTTATCTTTTTTAGCAACAAAGTACATGGAAGAACTATCTTACTTACTAATCATATATATAATTTCTACATTCCTATTTTCTCTATTCGAGATAATATTTTATCTTTATAAGCATATTAAAGGCCCAAAAAATATTACAAAAAAAGTTGATCGGTTAAAATTCAGTTTACAGCTCTTCATAGCCATCTTTACCACATTAATACTACCTGATATAGTTTTTGGAGCGCTCTATATCTTCACATTTAGTTTTTATGATGCCGCAATGTCTGAAAAAAGCCTTTGGGAATTTTCATATTTTAGTTTCCTTATCCATTTTGCATTACCTATAAATTCTAATAGTATCCAATACTACGTGCAATTTCTTAATGAACACACCTTGTCTAGAATTCTTCAAGTAGTACACATTATTACATGTAAATTTCTTGATTTAACATTTTTAGCTGTTCTAATTCAATATTTTTTAGGTTTTATAAATACGTTCCATATTGAAAATAAAAACAATAAAGATTCATAGAATATTTTGCTCAGGTTATTATATTAATCTGAGCAAAATTTAATAAAAGAGCAACCGTGCACCAGTTGCCCTTTCATCAAAATTTAATGTTATTACTATACATCCGGTAAATGAAGTTTTATTCTTCTTCCAACCACCTAATGTTGTTTATATTTAACTTTCACAACATTATTAAGTAACTGGAAGAAGAGCAAAAGCTCTCCTTAATAACGGTATCATTCAATCATTACCATCTGCTGGTTTCGGATTTTATGTGCCGTCATAATGAAGCCGTTTAGAAATTTAGAAACAACATAGTGAGTTGTGTTTTCCGCCACTTCTCACAATACAAATATATCACGTTGCTTCCAAAACAACCGGCACATTTCCTGCCAAAAAGCGGTCACGACTCTGCCATATTTTTAAAGTTCAGCATCCTTTACATTAAAGTATCTTAATACTAAGGTGGATTTGAGTAATTGAAATAACTTTAATATATCTTCCTTGGTGATAGAGTCATAATCATGGAATCCATGCGCTATTGAATTTCGATTAAGTTCTTGACATAATTCCTTCGGAACACCTACAAATGTTTTTCCTATCATCCGAAGAACAGATAGTGAAAAAACTTTAATATATTGTTATTGTTCTATATCAATATATTCTTCAGGTTTAATTTTCGTGACCCTATACCTTTCTGGCTTTTGTCTGACTGATACCAGGTTAGTATTTATTTTACCATCACTCCAAGTTGCAATAACATGTTCAAATGCAGCAAATAACGGCATAACACACAATTTATATAATCCTCCTTTATACGCTTCATAAGTCTCCTTAATTAAAGTTTCATGAAGTTCATAAATAGGATCTCGTGTTATAACTTCTACATAAGATTCGAGATTCTGATTTATATATTCTAATATATCTTCATCAGTTACCTCTCCGCCTTCAAGCGCATCAAAGATTTCCATATCTAGACACAAAAACTCCTTTTCTAGTTCCTGCAATAAATTATCAATTCCTTTTATTTTTGTTGCTATTCTAGCATCAATTGCTTCCCAATCGATGCTGTCCATCATTTCTTTAATATGTACGTTAAACTCTTTAAAGATTTGTGAATTATCTATGCTCTGTTTTAATGCACGTTGAGCAATTTGTTGCATTACTTCAATATTAGTTTTATATGTACTCTGAATGGTTTTGTACATTTTATCTACAGATTGATTAAATGCAAGTATATCTTGCAAGGGGTTCGTTATATTTTGTTGTAGTTCCTTAAACTCAAACTTATTATTTTTTAACTCTTCTAACACCCTTTTCTTTTTAATTTCAAGTTCTTTTTTTCTATATTCCTCTTCCATTTATGACACTCCCTTCTATATTTAATATTCTATCATTAAAATAAAACAAGGTAGACATCCTCTCTGTGCAAGTTACTCATATCTTATATTTTGTATAACTAACTGAAATACCAGCTCCCTTGATACCAGTAACTTTATAAACCTTTTTCAAGTTTTATAACCAAGTAAATCTATAATTATATACCTTATAAACGAAGAAACATCTTTCTTTTTTATTAACATGCATAATTAACAGTATCTTCACCATTACCTTTTAATAGATTATTCGCACTGGAATTAATCTTACATTCTGATAATATATACATTAGATATCATGTAAAATTTGAGAGGGGATCTACATAATGAGTAAGAAAAAGAAAAAGCCTAGTGAATCTACCCTTGCTAAACAAGCAATTGCTAAAAAGTATCAAAAAGAGTATGGAAGCACACCCATTATCGTTTCTACCAACTTAGAAAGTATGCAAACTGGTTATGCTGCTGTAGCAACTGACCATATTCAATTATTCAAGTACAATAAAGATGTAAATGATGTTGTCAGTATTGCTAAATACTACTTTATTAATTATTCCACTGTTCTAGTAGATCACTTTGCTATTAAATCCCTATTCGAGTTTAATGGATCAGGAACACCATTTCGTTTTATCCCAACAGAACAAGGAAAAGATATCGAGCGCTTTATTGAAAATAACACATCCATTGAAATACATAAGGTACATCGTAAATGGTACAGTAAAATTCTTGGTTTCCGTTCTAATACAAAATGGAAAATGGTTGTGGCATGTATAATATATTTATTTATTCTCACGGCTGGAATTAGCGGAATGATAGATAATAAAAATGAAAATAAAGCAGCTTCAACAACAAAAGTTGTAGATACAGATGCTACTAAAAAAGATAACGAACAACAGAAACAAGAAGAGTCACAAAAACAACAAGAAGAGCAAAAGAAGCAAGAGGAACAACGAAAGCAACAAGAATTACAAAAACAACAAGAAGAGCAAAAGAAACAAGAATTACAAAAGCAGCAAGAAGAGCAAAAGAAACAAGAATTACAAAAGCAGCAAGAAGAGCAAAAGAAACAAGAAGAACAGAAGCAAAGCGTACAGCAACAACCAAACAATGATCTCCCTCAAGGAAATTACAATTTTAAAAGCTGTAAAGAAGCCAAAGCAGCTGGATTCTCAAATATCACAAGAGATCACCCTGCTTATTCCTCTAAGTTAGATAGAGATGGTGACGGATTAGCTTGTGATAAATAAAAAAGGAACCTGCATAGGTTCCTTTTTTTATACTTATAAATACCTTCTTCACCACTTACCCATATCTTATATTTTCTGTAACTGTCCCTATCGTTGAACCCCTTGATATTCATAGCTTCATAACACTTTCTTTTTTGAATTACACAACACATAAAAAATGGGTAACTATAAAACACAAAAAATAAAAAGGATGTTGCTATATTTTAAATTTAATCATAGCTTTATCCATTGCATCTTGGTTGACACCTATGTATCTTAACGTAACTCTTTCGGATGAATGATTAAATATCTCCATAAGTAAGGCTATATTCTTTGTTTGCATATACATGTGATATCCAAATGTCTTACGTAATGTATGTGTACCTATCTCATCTAATCCAAACTCTGATGCCGTACTTCTAAGTATCTTATATGCCATGCTGCGTCCAATCGGTTTATTCTTTCCTTCGCGACTCTTAATTAAATACTCATTGTCATCTCTTTCTTCAATGTACCAACGTAGTTCTCTTTTTAATGATGGAGTTAATTGAATACGTTTCTGTTTCCCTGTCTTCTTTTCTCTCATTGAGATGTGGCTTCCTTTTAAATCACTAACTCTTAGTTTTAAAATATCACTGATCCGCAAACCTGTATTAATCCCCATTACAAACAAAATATAATTGCGCTCATTGTTTTCCCTCAGATATTCTTTAATCTGTTGTATTTGCTCTGGATCACGTATTGGCTGAACAAAATTCATCGGTCATCCCCTCCGTAATGCTCTTCTGCCTCATATACTTCTAATCTAAGAGCAAATGCTAGTTTATAAAAAGCATTAGATTTATTGCGTCTGTATGTACGTTCACTCATTCCAACCTCGTTATAAATCATGTAATCAAAGACTTCTTCATCTTCTAAATATCGCTTTACAATGATGTCTCTTTGATTCTTGCTAAAGCGACTTAATGCCTTATCAATTTGAAAGGATAAGCGTTGTAATTTCACTTCTCTTTCACTCATTGCAACATTTGCTAAAGCAACATCTTCAGCTGGCTTGCCTACCATGTTTGTAGGACCGTGATATCTTATCTCGCAAGAAGCTGTGACCTTCATCTCATTTCTAATCATCCCAAACTGTCTATAAATACGAACGTTTTCAAGAACCTCTTCTAAACGTACTTGTGTTGCTTTACGATCAATTTTTGGTAAGAATGTTAATTGCGTCATATATAAACACTCCTTATCTGTTTTATTAATGAAAATAAAAAAACGGACACCAAACCATAGAACACTATCACTAATGCCCTTTATGGTTTGATGTCCGCTGGTTCTTCCAGTAGGACTAAATATTTAATTTTTATTTATTATACCATTTTTACAMAATTTATCTATTTTTCTATTCAAAGGATTATTTTGTTGAAAAATTCATTCTAATTTATAGCCACTATCTTTTTCTTATATTTTCCATTAAAATTTAATAGAAATATTTCGATAACAAAGGAGCAACCTATGAAGCATAATATAAATCTATGGTCCTTTATTTTTTCATTCGTTTGCATTGCTTTTTTTCTTTTATATCTTGAAGTATGCACACCTGAAATGAATGCATCTTTTATAAACGTCGTTTATTTTCACCCTTTATTTTTTGTACTCATTTTTTCAATAGGAACTTTTTTTGCTGGTATGAAAGGATTCTCTAAAGTAGATAATTTGATTTCAATGCTTAGAAGCATAGTAACAGTTCTACTAACACTTTTATTATCAGTGTTTTTAACACTAACTTTGATTGTGGGCTATGCATTAAGTTAAACGTATTTCTTCACGAATAAAACTCAACATTCCGTCAATACTGTAGATAGGCTGTTTAACAGCCAGAAATCTCTTATGTATAACCGTACTATTCGAGACTTCCTTCAAGACTGAGCAGTTAGCTTTTGCTGGCTGCTCTTTTAATTGGTTCGAAATCTCTGAAGAAAATATCCTCTGATATAGGTCTTATAACGCAATCTGAACATTTAACCCAGCAATACCAATCGTTAGCATTAATTTCTAATAATTGAACGACCGTTCCATCTTCTTTATGTTGATATGATTTAGGTGGATCTATAATCATATCCATTCCCCTTTTCTACAAAATGAAATTTTTATTAAGCTCATTTTCACTCCCACATACTATTTTTAATTCTGCTTATACTATAGCTGTAACTTAAAGTTACATATCATTTACTTGTAGGGCCTAATTTTCTTTTGTACAACAAGCAGTTAGCTAATTGAGCTAGCTGCTTTGTTTTTTAACCATTTTTGTAGGAATACAATTTATATGCATAATTTCTGAAGTGTGATCTATACTATATTTAGGTCTTAGGTCTTAACATCTAAAACCCTTATTTCAGCCTTAGACCTAATCAAGCGCTCCTCTCTCTTCCTTGGGGCTAAGCAGTTAGCTTTTGCTAGCTGCTTTTGTAATTTATCTGAATAAAATTCCAAAACTTCCACATAATATCTACAAGCTGTTCAATTCCTGAATAGCAACCTTTTTCTTTTGTTAACAAGTTGCAATGGATCAGTTAGCTTTTGCTAGCTGTTCTTTTGTTTTCACCATTTAAGCAGGGTTTGAATATATTAAATTCTACCTTTCTTTATAACGTGAGCTGGCCACTTACGCTATTTTTACAAAGGGCACTAATTGATAGTGCTCTTTTTAGTTTTGCCTGAATAAATCCCCAATTTCTGTCCATACTTTGAATACGCCAATCTGTAACAATTGATTTCTCCTTTAAAGCGGGGCAGATAGCTTTTGCTAGCTGCTCTTTTGTTTGAGATTAAAATAGCGTTTTGGTTTAAAATGATGCCCTATTCATTTGGACACATTTACCAGTATTTTTACCAAAAAATTCATGATATCGTTAATTAGTCGAGTACGTCATTACTTGACGATTACCCTTAGGAACCCCGCAGACAATCGGGGTTTCTTTTATTTAAATAACGATTTTGTTACACTTTTGTAACCCCTATGATTAAATGCGTGTGTTAGAATTTATAAGAATTTGCAAATTTCCCTTTGCAAACCCATATATCTTCTGCCCTTGTGACCCCAGAATACAAGGGCAGTTTTTAATAAAAAATAAGGATTTTGTATTAATTACCACTCATCATGCATACGAATAATTTCTAGTTGTTCCTGCGTTATTTCCATATCAACCGGATCATAGTGTTTCTTAATAAATTCCACATCATTATTAAATGGAAGGCTTGCCATGAACTTATAAAAGTTTTGTACATCCTCTTCAGTTGGCTTTTTAAAATCTGTTTTTATGATGTGAAGAGCATCAGTGATTTCTTGTGTGTCTAAAAACTCATCGCTCCAGTCACCGCAATCCGGGCCATTACATAAGTAACGGTTTTCTTTATTTTTAGCTTTAAATACAATTGTTGGTATTTTCATTCTTCATTCCCCCTTTGTTCATATTTTTGTAACACCTGTACAAGAATTTGTGTGTTAAACTAAGCTCATTCGAAGAAGTCATTCGTTATTGACCCGAAAATTCTTGATACCCTATCCCCTGCCCTAGCTTCCCTTGCTAGGGCTTTATTATTTTCCATTCAAATAACTATTTTGTTAAATCTACAATAGTGAGATTAATAGCTCCGGCTTGATCTAAACCTACTAATAAATTCTCTGCTACTGCCTTTGCCATATGAGTAGCACATGCGATTTCCTTACCATCCACAATAATTTTTAATTCTTCTCCGACATCTTCAATTTTTACATCCTTCATATCCATTCCCCTTTTCTACAAAATGAAATTTTTATTAAAAACCGAACATTATACTTAAACAGCAGCTGTCAATTTGAATCAAATTCCGAACATTAATATTCATAACTAATATTGTTTGCTTCCATCCAGTTTTCTCGTTCTGCTTGTGCGATCATTTCTTGTTCCACTTCAATATCTAAACGCTCTTGCTCATTCCAAGTGTCTTTCATTTCACACCCTCCTTTCTACTCAAATAGCGTTTTTATTCAATTTCCGTTTTTACTTTTTCTCGTTCTGCAATTCGATATGCAATATTCCATATTTTATTATCGCAATATCACTTTATTGACTATAAMCTTATATAAATGAGTTTCTATAACGCGGTAAATCAACATTTGTAATTTAATCCCTTATTTAAAACATCTATAATTTATTTTTAAACACTATATTCGGATAGTTATATTGGAATTTCCTGTTCTATACATCTATATAAGTTTTGTGTATTATGTATTAGAAGAGTAATTAAAAGACTTACTCTTTGCTATTGAGGGAAGAGCCTGAGAGCCATATCAGGCTCTTCTTTGTTTATATACCATGTAATCAAATAACGATTTTGTAACTTTTCCGTAACCATTTTAAGCTTATATACATGTTAGAATTTATAAGAATTTGCAAATTTCCCTTTGCAAACCCATATATCTTCTGCCCTTGTGACCCCAGAATACAAGGGCAGTTTTTAATAAAAAATAAGGATTTTATTTAAATTTCATAAAACCTATCTTTGCCTAAATAGGTTCAAAATTATCTATTTAGCATATATAATACTTTTAAGCAATTTAAATTCTATACATAAGTAATGGAGGCATTAAAATGGGGAGTGTCCCAAATTTACCATCACAACAATCAATCTCCAAAAAACAAATTAATCCTAACAAGAACCTACAAACGAATAAAAAGCTAAGACGTCGTCTTTTATTAGCGCTTGCTTTTATGCTACCTATGGTTATTTCCATTCAAATTTCCATTTATAAGCAAGAACAAATGATTCAAGAAAAACAAATTACACTTAATAAAGAAAAGAAAAGATTATCTGAATTAGAAATTACAGGACGTTATTTTGAAAACGATATTAAAACTTTAACAGAGAGTGAAGAAGGTATTTTAAAGTTCGCAAGGAAATTGTATGGATTCTCCAGACCTGATGAAACTATATTTCAAATAACTGAATAGCTTTTCAATACATAAGCGATTATCATTAATCATGGAACGATTTAATGATAATCGCTTTTTAACAAAATTCTATTAAATAACGCTTTTATATAAAATTCGTACACATTTTTGACACATCGAACATCACAATTACTTGAAAATTCGTGATAATATTAATTTGTCGAATACGCCAAATTTCGACACAGTACGACAATAGCCTCTCCCCTCCGAAATCCTTGCCCCCGCAGGGATTTCTCCTTATATTCATTAATTGTTCACTGAGTCTTCATCCTGAACAAAATTCAAGGTTTATTATTACCCCAATTTCCAACTTGTTTAAAAAAATAAAAGCTAGGCTAAATCAACTCTGATTCTCGTTTTTCAATACGAATTACTTTTTTATTCTTGTATATCAAGGACTGCTCACCATGACCACTTATCGGCGGCTCTATTTGACGAACTTGTCCATCTTTCACGATATAAACCATATTTTCAGCTAAAGAAATTTCCGCTCTCATTTCTGCAATATCTTCTTTAATAATCGCCACATTCACCACTCCCATGATATAATTACTTTGTCGAAAGTAGTCGGGAGTATTCTCGGCTTTTTTATTTGCTTATAAATACTGCACAACATTCTCCGGAACAAACGATTGTTCCAAGGATAGATGAAGCCGTATTGGAATCGGCTCTTTGCTATCCCTTGCTCGCTTACATATCTCTTCAGCTTCTTCCCAATCAAACTGTTTATCCTCCACTCGCTTATAACGCCAAATCCCAATTGTGTAATCCTCAAATAATTCGTAACGATCATCTGGCGCTGTCGTTGGTTTTAATTCGTCAATCGCCTTTGCTTGGCGTGGTATTTGTACAACAACGTCAGCAAAACGTAGTTTAGAATTTAACCGATGAACATGAGCCTTCTTAGGATCAAATGACACAACTCGTTCAACATCAAAAATTGTTAGCTGCTTTGTCATCGCTTGTTCCCTCCAATACCTGCAAGCTTGCAATTAAGATTCCTTCAAGCTGCGTTAATGTTAGTTGATCTAATGTTTGCCCATTAATTTCCGATAGTCCTAATCCCAATAATTTACGAATGATTGCTAGTTTTCTACGCTCTACTTCCTGACGTAACAACATGATTAGGCCTCCTGTTGGTGACTGAACTTCCGCTCTAAATTTACAAACTTACTAAACTCTTTAATGAATGCTAGTTCAACAACACCAACTGGACCGTTTCTCTGTTTCGCTAAAATGATTTCTGTTATGTTTTTATTTTCTGTTTCACGGTCGTAATAATCTTCACGATATAAGAATGCAATCAAGTCCGCATCTTGCTCAATTTGACCATTTTCACGTAAGTCTGAGAGTAACGGCCTTTTATCTTGTCTACTTTCAACAGCACGGCTTAACTGTGATAATGCAACCACACATACATTTAGCTCTCTTGCCATAAGTTTTAGCTTACGACTAATCTCACCAATCTCTTGCATACGATTTCCTTTGTGCTTTGGGTCACCTACAATAAGCTGCAAGTAATCAATTGCGACTAGCACCTTTTTGTCTGGGTATTTGCGTTTTAGTTTCCTAGTCTTTGCGTAAATCTCTTGCATCGTTACATTGGCTTTATCGTATATTTCTAGTGGTAAATCATTTATCAAGCCCATAGCCTGACTAATCTTTTCCCAATCCTTTAAATTACATAGCTTTTTAGGGTTTTTTAATTTCGTAGCATCTATATTTCCAGTACTTGAGATCATACGCTTAAGTAACTGTTCTTCTCCCATCTCTAGCGAAAAGACTCCTGTTGCTGTATGAGCACTCGCTGCATGGAAAGCAATGTTTAATACAAATGCTGTTTTCCCCATCGAAGGACGGGCACCGACAATAATTAAATCGCCTTCTTGTAGTCCAGCTGTCATTCTGTTCAAATCATCGTAGCCAGTATTTATTCCCGTTAAATCTCCAACATCAACTTGCATTTTTTTATATAAATCAACGAGTGTTTCCTTTAGGTTAAAATCATCTGAATAACCTGTTTCTTCAATTGCGCTTAATTCATCAATCGATGTACTAATAGCGCTCATATCTCTTTCTTGCTGAAGACGATTATATAAATTACCAGCAACCTCTTGAGCATGTCTCATTTTCCAAGCTTCGATAATTAAACCTTCGTGATACGAAAAGTTTTTCGTCGTTGGAACAACTTCGGTTAAGTTTACAAAGAACGCAATACCACCAATTTGATTCATAAAACTGTCTTCGAATTTCCCCATGAGAGCAACAAGATCTATTGGGACTTCTGCATCCTCTAGTTCTCTCATCGCTTTAAAAATCGCTTGATGTGTTGGATTAGAAAACTGCTTTGGCTTTAGTTGGCAATCTTTAATTAAATCGCCTTCTTGGATAATGCTACCTAAAACACTTTGTTCGGCTTCTGCGTTACGAATCATATCGTTACTCATTGAACAGCCCACCCATTTTGTTGATTAAATGCTGCAAGTTCTTCGTCTGTTGGAATGTTTTTCTCCCATGATTGTTGCTGCTGTATTACGTTCTTAGTAGATTCTGATAAGCCTTTTTGTTGATAAGGAGCTTGCATCGGCTGTTGCACCTTTGCTAATCGTTGAGTACGGAATGCTTTATCAGCTGCTTCAACATCTGCTACTGTTTTCAATCCTTTAAGATGCCAATCTCGTAAAATTGTATTTACGTAATTCATGTTTCTCGTATTCTTCTCTAAAGCAATTTCCATAGCTTTCACAACGAGCTCTGCATTTAAATCATCTATCCAAGCGTGAATACCATCTGCGATAAAAGGTGTAATGAATCCGAAGTTTTGCTCGTAAAAAGAAATTGGATTAACCTCAACAACTTCTTCCGCGCCTGCGCGTTCTTCTTGTTGTTGTTCTTTTTCTTTTTCTTCTTCTTTTTCTTCTTCCTTGCTAGGGTCTTGGAAGCCCCTTATAAGCCCCTCCAAACGTGCTGATAAATACTCCTTAATTCTTGGAATCTTAAAGTCTTGTTGCATTTCTAATTCCAAGCAAGTTTCATAGAAATCAACTAAAAAATCCTTATCCTTCACAGATTGAATTTCTTTTAAAACGCACTTTTCAATGTTCACATTTTTAATCGGATTGAATTTCAACCAGTTGATTAAGAACAATTCTTTTGTTTTTTGGTTGTAATTAATTTTCCCGTACTCTGCAAAGCGTTCTAATAACTTCATAACAGTTTCGCGGTTGTACCCTGTATCAGTTTCAATGATACGAAGTGGAAGCTCATAGATTCCTGATTGAGACGTCTTACTGTTTGTCATCAAATATAAGTAGAAATACTTTTCCTCCGGTGTAAGATCTAAAACAAATGAATCCTGCCAAAATGAAACATGTACTGGTCTATAAACTGCCATATTATTCATCCTCCCGTTTACATATCGCAAATCCGTCCTCTACACGTAATAAGCGATAATTCTTGTATCCTGTTTTGAGATATTGTTTTACTAAGTAAATTAGGTGTTGCTCTGATGTCGCTTGCTTAAGTATCTTAGGATTCAGCAACACTCTATGTAATGATTTGTCTAAAAGCATGCAACACACTCCGTTGTTATACGAATGCTAATTTGATATAATTAATTCAAATATTTTTTCCAAAGCTATTTATCTATCACTCTGCCAAGTGGTAGATTTTTTATTTTCTACGTGTTACTAAAGAGGCGTTAACTCCTCTTGCTCTTAAATCTTTAATCACTACACGATAACTCATCGATGCCTCATGTTCTTCTTTTGTATCACGAAGCATTTTAAATTCTTTCATACATCGTTCCAGTTCTTCTTCCCAATGATTTGATTCTTCGGCTGATTTTGCATAAAACATGTTATGAATACATGCAACCATACAGTTATGAAGTTTATTCGCAAATGAAAAGTCTCCTGGGAGAACTAGATCATGAAGACGATCGTATTTATGTGTCATGAATTACATCTCCTTTCTATTTGAGTTGATGCTGTACGCATCGTTACAACCAGAAAGGAGCATTGTAGGGGATGGAGGAACAATCCCTTTCTGGTTGTAACGACAAGCACAGTGGCTTGTCTAAATAATGAATAAAATGTTATAATTGCTTTGTAGACTTTATTGCTAGCTACTGTTCTCAGGCGGTAGCTTTTTCTTTTGCCCATTTATGTTTTAAAATGAATGATGCTTCGATAATTTTGATTCGAATCCCCACTAACTTCTTCTCTTGCTTTAACTCAACTGACTTTGAATCCTCACCTAGTATTTCCGCTATTTTAATTTCACCAGTTAGTTTTGCATCATAGCGTATTAGTTCCTTATATTCTCTTAAACTTGGTTTCTTATAATCTACTGTCATTTTTCTTCCTCCTTTACAGCACCTTTGTTAAAGTCATTAAGCTATCCACCGATTGAATAATAACGTTTTCCGCCATAGCCTTTTGCAACCAACTTCTTTGTGTTTGCTCTATAATGCCAAAATGTACTTGTTCCAAAGCTTGTACTACACATTGAGTAGCTTGGATTGTATCGAAGATTTCTTTTGCATGAACTGCGTATTCATGTTTCTTTTTTTCATCAAGCTTCCATGATCTTATGGCAACTTGTAAGTTCATGATTTCCTTTGCTGCCGCAATCCCCTCTTCAGCCTGTTTAATGTAGTTCATCAATTGTAAATTCACATCTTGAGTTAAACGTGGATCTGTAGGTGGTAAACCAACACCATAAATATGTTTAATCGCTTGTTGATTCAACTTTGCTCCTGTTGCATGACACCAATCCATCGCAAGCTCAAATTCTGGTTTAGAAAGTCCAGATTCAATACGAGTTAAGCGTTCATGTGTAATGCCAAGGTACTTAGATAGTCCTTTCTTCGTTTTCAGCTGAACATTGTCACAACATTCTCTAGCATTCTGTAACAATTCCCCTATTGCTGAATTGCAGTATATGCTTGTTCCCATATCTGTTCGCCTCCATATTTAGTTTTCAAATGGTTATAATGAATTTAGTACATACGTAACTTGTCTATTATTCATGTAAAAAGAGAGGAACTATTCCTCAATGTTTTCTTTCACTTGCATTTCTTTGATGATGGCCCAACCAGCCTTGTAATATGCTTGAAGGACTTTATCAATATCCTTTTGCGCTTTTGGCTCAGGAGCCACAACATGGACTTTCGTTTTTCCAAATTCATAAGTCGCTGCATATTCTTCTTGTTGGCTCATGGTGTCACCTCTTGAAGTGCTTTTTATATGTTTATGCGACTGATCTGTTGGTACTGCCATGTTAGTTGATGGCATTTTCTCACCTGCTTTCGCACTCGAAAGTATAAGAAACTTGTACTTATATACGTCAAATTAAATCTTTCACATCACAATTGAGAATGTCGGATAACCTTATAGCTTTTTCAAGATTTGGGTTGCTATATCCATTTTCCCAATTACTAATTGTAGATTTGGTGACTTGCATTTGATCCGCTAATTCTTGTTGCGTTAATCCTACTTTGTTCCTAGCCCTAATCAACTTTATGTTTTTATTCATTGTCTCACCACCTGTATAAGTAACTTGTACTCTTATTATAAGTATAAGATTCTTGTACGTCAATGCATTTGTACAATTTTCTTGTACAAAGTTTAATATCAAATCCATATAAGGTACAATGTTTTTGTACTTTTATTAATAGGAGGTGCTGAAAATGTTGACACAAAGACTAAAAGAAGCACGTAAAATGCGTAAACTTACACAACAAGGATTAGCAGATAAAGTTAATGCAACTAAAGGCACCATTAGTAACTACGAAAATGGTCATAGTACTCCCTCAAATGAAATGTTAAAGGATTTGGCAAATATTTTAGGAGTAACAACAGATTATTTATTAGGAAGAGCCGATAATTTAGATTCGTCTGGTCCACTTCCTGAATTAACGAAAAAAGATACCCGTGACATCGCTCGCGATTTAGAAAAAACCTTAGAACAATTAGAAAACAGCGAAGATGCCTTAATGTTTGATGGAGAACCAATCGATGAACATACAAAAGAAATGATTCGTATTTCTCTTGAAAACTCAATGCGAATGGCAAAACAGCTAGCAAAACAAAAATTCACTCCAAACAAATATAAAAAAGATTGAATGGAGCAACAGAATGGATATTAAAGAATATGTACTAAAAATCACACACAAACATGGCACAACAAATCCATTTGAAATTGCTAAACGAAAAGATATTATCGTGTTGTATGAAGACCTAGAGAATACTCTTGGCTTTTACAACACTTATAAGCGCTTTAAATTTATTCATATTAATAATCAAATCGATGAAACTATCCAACGATTTGTTTGTGCACATGAATTAGGCCATGCTGTACTTCATCCGAAAGCAAACACTCCCTTCTTACGTAACCAAACATTCTTTTCAGTAGATCGTTTAGAAATTGAAGCAAATACATTTGCTGTGGAGTTGTTGCTTACCGATGAAATGGTTTCTGCTTATGAAGATACTTGTTTGTCTATTCAAGAAGTTGCGGAAATTCATGGAGTTCCGAGTGGATTTGCTCGTTTAAAAACTTATTAATTTGAAACTAAAATACACTTTTATACGTTAGGAGTTACATCTATGAAAATATTTTTCTCCCTTTTATTAGTACTAGCTACTTTAGCTACTACTGTTTTATTAATTACTTCTCTTGTACTTCTATTTAAAAAGAGTCCAAAAATGAAGAAGTTCTTAAAATTCACTGGAATCGCTTTTGTTTTATCTATAATTTCATTTGTAGGGGTTGATATGAATATGACTCCTGAAGAAAAGCAAGAAATTCAGGCTAAGCAAAAAGCTGATGCAAAGTTAAGAAATGAAGAAGCACAAAAAGCTAAAGAACAAAAAGATGCTGAAGAGAAGCTAAAAGCCGAAGAGAAACAAAAGGCCAAAGAGCAAAAAGATGCTGAAGAGAAGCTAAAAGCCGAAGAGAAACAAAAGGCCAAAGAGCAAAAAGATGCTGAAGAGAAGCTAAAAGCCGAAGAGAAACAAAAAGCCAAAGAACAAAAGGATGCTGAAGAGAAGCTAAAAGCCGAAGAGAAACAAAAGGCCAAAGAGCAAAAAGATGCTGAAGAGAAACAAAAAGCTGAAGAAAAGAAATTAGCTGAGGAACAAAAAAAGGCTGAAGAAAAACAAAAAGAGTTCATCTCCTATGCCCAAAACATCAGAGGTGGAAATTTTATTAAGGATATGAAACTAAATAATAAAGAAGCTGAAATTACATTCCATGATTCGTTTGCATCTTATAAATCAGCAAAACCAGATAGCAACGTTACTGAAGAACAATATAAACAATATTTCTCAACTGGAGATGCTATTAAAAAAATGTTTGTAAGCGAACCAGCTAGATTACTAAGACAGTTTCCAGATTTAAATACGGTAAAAATGACTCTTCCGTTCGATGGGAAAACATATAACACTAGCTTGGATAGAAATTCTTTGAATACATACCTTGGATTTAAGATTGAAGATTTAAAGGTAGAGGATCAATCTTGGAATAAGAAATTTAACAATCCGTACGTGTCTGATAAGGCCAAGCGCAAAGCTTTATTCGAGAAATTTGTGACTGTTCAATAAAATATCATATTTGAAAGCCTTTATAGGCTTTTCTTTTTTAAGTAAAATAAGAACAAACGTTCTTTTGATTCGTAGAAAAACAGTGCTTCTATATTCATCATTAAAGCTTATAATAACTATTAAAAGGAGGATATGCTATGAAAACAGCAATCTATCTAAGAAAATCCCGTGCCGATCTCGAAGCTGAAGCACGTGGCGAAGGTGAAACTTTAGCAAAGCATCGCTCTACCCTGCTGAAAATCGCAAGGGAAATGAACTTAGATGTTTTAACCGTTCGCGAGGAAATCGTTTCTGGTGAGAGCTTAGTAAAACGTCCAGAAATGTTAGCACTCCTTGAAGAAATTGAAGATAACAAATATGATGCTGTTCTTTGTATGGATATGGACCGTTTAGGTCGTGGTGGTATGAAAGAGCAAGGAATCATTTTAGAGACGTTTAAACGCTCGAATACGAAGATTATGACACCTAGGAAGACTTATGACCTTAATGATGAGTGGGACGAAGAATACAGCGAATTTGAAGCCTTTATGGCACGTAAGGAATTAAAGATTATTACACGTCGTATGCAACGAGGACGTATCGCAAGCGTGGAGGCTGGTAATTACCTCGGTACCCATGCGCCTTATGGTTATGATATCCACCGTTTAAATAAGCGAGAGCGTACGTTAACGATTAATTCAGAAGAAGCCTCTGTCGTAAGAATGATATTTGATTGGTATGCAAATGAGGATATGGGTGCGAGTGCAATTAGGAACAAGTTAAACGATC
This sequence comes from Bacillus sp. P4_D3, assembly GCF_056401855.1. NCBI lineage: Bacteria > Bacillati > Bacillota > Bacilli > Caryophanales > Bacillaceae > Bacillus > Bacillus sp. P4_D3. The sequence goes on along the minus strand of NZ_JBFUIN010000010.1, from coordinate 5,877 downwards.
TTGGCTACAAGAGTAAGTTAGGAAATGAATGGAACCCCTATAGCATCTTGGATATTTTAAAAAACAATATATACATTGGAAAAGTGACATGGCAAAAGCGAAAAGAAGTAAAACGTCCTGATGCTGTGAAACGTAGTTCTGCAAGACAAGATAAGTCAGATTGGATTATTGCTGATGGCAAACATGAGTCAATCATACCTGAAAGCTTGTTTGAGCAAGTGCAAGAAAAATTAAACTCAAGGTATCACATTCCATACAATACGAACGGGATAAAGAATCCATTGGCTGGTATTATTAAATGCGCTAAGTGTGGTTACAGTATGGTCCAACGTTATCCCAAAAACCGAAAAGAAACTATGGATTGTAAACACCGGGGCTGTGAAAACAAATCAAGCTATACTGAATTAATCGAGAAGCGTTTACTCGAGGCCTTAAAAGAATGGTACATCAATTATAAAGCTGATTTTGAAAAACATAAGCAAGATGACAAATTAAAAGAAACACAAGTTATTCAAATGAATGAAGCTGCATTACGCAAGCTTGAAAAAGAATTAGTGGATGTCCAAAAACAAAAAAATAATTTACATGATTTATTAGAACGTGGCGTTTACACAGTCGATATGTTTTTAGAACGCTCGAATGTAGTTTCTGATCGCATTACTGAAATTACTTCCACGATGGAAAACTTAAAGAAAGAAATTAAAACAGAAATTAAGAAGGAAAAAGTGAAGAAAGATACAATTCCTCAAGTAGAGCATGTTCTTGATTTGTACTTTAAAACAGATGATCCCAAAAAGAAAAACAGCCTCCTAAAGTCGGTTTTAGAAAAGGCTGTTTATAAGAAAGAAAAGTGGCAAAGACTCGATGATTTCGAACTTGTGCTTTACCCTAAGCTCCCTCAAGATGGCGACATATAAGCGTTTATGCTTTGTCGTCACCTTGTTGGTGTAATTAGATTTACCCCATTTAATCCTAAAGCATCATTCGTCGAAACAGCTAACACAACAGGCTTTCCATTTCTAAGCGTCGCTTTTGCTGCCATTAATACTGGAGAATCTGTCATCGCATTCGCAAATTTACTCATCGAATTTCCAGTTAAAGGAGCAATCACCATACAATCTAGCGGGATTTTTGGTCCGAGTGGTTCTGCTCCGACAATTGAATTAATTGCTTTAAACCCTGTTATTTCTTCGATCTTTTTAATCCATTCTTCCCCTTCGCCAAATCTAGTATTTGTTGATTGGACAGTATAAGAAACAACGGGACGTACTTCTGCACCTTCTGCAATTAACTTCTCTAAATGCGGCATAACTTCTTCATACGTACAATGTGAGCCTGTAAATCCGAAACCAATTCGTTTCCCCTTCAAACTCATTTCTCATCCTCCTCCTTTGCGATTGCATCTGCTATTAATAACTGAGAAAGAACATTCGCTAATATTTGTCCTGCTGTTTTCGGTGCAACAATCCCAGGAAGACCAGGTGCTAATAGTGCCTTCACTCCACGCTTCTCCGCATAGCGAAAGTCCGTGCCACCTGGCTTAGAAGCTAAATCAATAACTAGCGTATGAGCTGGCATTTTTGAAATAACATTCGCTGTCACAACGAGATGCGGAATTGTGTTAATAACAATATCGATATTACCTACTTCTTTCTCTATGTCTTGCATATGAAAAGGAGAAAACATCATTTCTGTAATACGAGCAATATGTTCCGAACGTCTTGCTCCAACTTTGACATGTGCTCCTAATGATTGAAAGGCTCTTGCAACACTCATACCAGTTCTACCAAATCCTAAAACCATTACATTCGATCCATGAATTGTGTAATCAGTATGTTGAATAACCATCATTAGTGTACCTTCTACGGTCGGAATAGAGTTATAGATTGCAACATCATCACGATCAAATAATTTTACAAGTTTGCGATTTGTAGTAGATACGAGATTTTCCAAGTAAGGTGTACCAATACCTGAATATATAGTAAAGTTTTCTGGCGTCTTTTCAATTTGTTCTTTCGTTATGGAAACTTTTTCATTTGAAAAAATAGTATCTACTTCTCCTTTGGCATTCGTCCCTGCAACCGGCAAAATAATCGCATCTAAAGAAGTGAAATTTAAATCTTGTATACTTTCTTTTGCTGCCCCTGTGAAGCCATGGTCTAACTGTTCAAACCCTATTAATGAAAGTTTTGCGTCCAGTTCGACTAGCTTGCGAATTACTTCTAGCTGTCGTGCGTCTCCTCCTATGACAGCAATATGCATCTCAGTCAACATTCTCTAATTCACCTTCTTTTTCTTTCATTTATAAGAAAAATGCCTACTTTTTCTTTTTCCTCCACATCATATGTAATGTACGGGTTTGAGGTGATTGAAAAACAAAAAGCACACGTGATTTAACTTCTTTATCCCGCTATTTGCGAGGAGTAAGACTGCCTCCTCAAAATTCGGCTGAAACAAAGAAGTTAGGAGGCAGTCACAGGCTGCTCGTAAAAGCCTTCACTTTATATAAAAATAAAAAAAGACAACCAAAATGGTCATCTTTCACTCCGATCTTGAATGGTTCGTAAGATCACAAAGTATCATATCATTTCCCACCTTCTTAATTTTGCTCCACTCTACTCTCACTTCTTGCTGTTCTCTTTTAAAACCTCCCCATTTCCCAGTAGGTATAATAAGCGCTTGTATTTGTCCATCTCTCTCATCAATTTCTAAATCTGCATGACCTAAAACTCCCATTTTTTCTGCTCTTTCTAAATCCACAATCTCTTTGCCACTTAATTCACTTAAACGCATTAAATCTCCCCCTATCCTACTTTTCATGAAGGTTATCCTATAATAAGTACCTATTCTGCATATATAAAAAAAATAACCGTATCTCATATAAAAGAGATACGGTTATTTCCGAAAGCGAATGAATTACAAAATTGATTAAAGTTTCATTCCTTTTGGCAGTTTTCCATCTGGACTAATAAGTGCCGCAGAGAATTCATCGGTAAACATATTGCGAATTAACTCGTCTACATTTTGCTTTGTTACAGTGTTTACACTTTCAATAATCTCATCAAGAGAACGATGTTTACGAAGAAGCAATTCGTTTTTACCATTACGGCTCATACGACTATTCGTACTTTCTAAACTTAACATTAAGTTTCCTTTTAATTGTTCTTTACTGTTAACAAGCTCTTTTTCTGTAATACCTGTATTTTTCAACGTATTTAACGTTTCTTGCATTGTTTCATACAGTGTATCTAATTGTTTGCTACCTGTTCCACCGTAAAGTGTTAACATTCCTGTATCTTCATAAGAAGAGTGATAAGAGAATACTGAGTACGCCAATCCACGTTGCTCACGTACTTCTTGGAATAAACGGCTACTCATACTACCGCCTAAAACATTATTTAATACAATTAAGTTATAAATATCTTCGTGACCCATTTGCAAGCCTTTATATCCTAAACATAAATGAGCTTGTTCTGTTTCTTTCTTACGCGCTACTTTATTGAAATGGAAGATTGGGCTATGTACTTGTTCACGATTTGTTGTTCCTTCGTAATTACCGAAATATTGCTCTACAGTTTGTAAAAATGCTTCATCAATATTTCCTGCAATTGATACAACAACATTTTCAGGTGTGTAATGATCTTTCATGTATTGACGTAACGTATCACCTGTAAATGTTTCAAGCGTTTCTTCTGTTCCTAAAATAGGATATCCAAGCGGATGCGTTTCATATGTTGCTTTCGTTAACATATCATGCACAATATCATCTGGCGCATCTTCGTACATTTTTATTTCTTCACATACAACATTCTTCTCTTTTTTCAGTTCTTCCTCATCAAATGTTGAATTAAAGAACATATCTGCTAAAACATCTAACGCGTATTTAGCATGCTCATCTAGCACTTTCGCGTAGTAACATGTATATTCTTTTGAAGTAAAAGCATTTACTTGTCCACCAATGCTATCAAATGATTCTGCAATCTCTCTTGCACTTCGCGTTTCTGTCCCTTTAAAGAACATATGTTCCAAAAAGTGTGAAACCCCATTATTTTTTTCATTTTCATTTCTTGAACCTGCGTGGATCCATATACCAATCGCAACCGAGCGTACAGTTGGTATATTCTCCATAACAATTCTTACACCATTTTTACACGTATATTTTTTAATCAAAAACTTTCCTCCTAATGCCAGTTTCTCTAAATAATTGCTATTATTTAATGATAACAAGTTTAGAGATGAATGTCATGCAAATGTATTTAATCCACACGTTTTTCATCTAGTAATTCTGTAATATTCCCCACTTTATATCCTTGTTCCTTTAAATTTTTAATCATAGTATCTAGCGCTTCTGTTGTAGATGAAGTAGGATGCATTAGCACAATAGCACCTGGATGTATTTTTCGCATTACTCTCTGCAATAACACACCCGGTTCTGGCCGCTTCCAATCAATTGTATCTACAGTCCACATAATCGTCCCCATTTGGAAATCATCCGCTATTTTTACTACCTCATCCCGAAAGCTTCCGCTTGGCGGAGCAAACCATCTCACTTTCTGATTTGTAGCTGCTTCTATCATTCGATTCGTTTTTTGTAATTGATCTCGTATTTCATCTGTAGACAGCGTTTTCATGTCAGGGTGTGTGTAAGAATGATTTCCTACTTCTTGATTTGCATCGACAATCATTTTGGCAAATCGTAAATTTTCTTTCACCCAGCGTCCTTCTAAAAAGAAAGTCGCCTTCACATCATGTTTTTTCAATACCTCTAATATACGTGGCAAATACTCATTACCCCAGGCCACATTAATTGTTAATCCCACCATTTTTTTATTTGGATGTCCTCGATAAATGGGAGCTGGTGGTAAATCTTCTAAGTGAACACTCGGTGATACTTCCTTAAATTCAAGTTGTTTTTGATCAAACTTCTTGATTTTCTTCATATTATTATAGGACGCTTCTATATCCACTTGTTTTCCATTATACCCAGGCGTCGCCTTCCAAATCTTATCAATCATCGCATTTTGCGGCATAATCTCGTACTGTTTTACATGTTTTTGAATCTCTTCATGCAAGTTATCCTGCGCAAAAACGGAATAAGAGCCAAAACCCACATATAAAGAAAATATAAATATGTACGCTAATATACGAGCTTTCATATAAACCCTCCCATTAACTATAAAAAAGAAACCATTTTCTTCTTATCTTTGTTAATTTGAGCGTTATGATGAAAACTATACCTATACTCACATAAAAATCTAAATGAATCACATTTTTTACATAACAAAAAAAGCCAGCTAAACTGGCTTTCACTTATTGTTGCTCTTGTGCGTTTTCTTCTTTAGCTGCTTCTTCTTTAGCAGCTTCTTTTTCTTGCTCTTCTTTTAGCAATACTTTTCTAGATAAGTTTACACGACCTTGTTTGTCAATCTCGATAACTTTAACTGAAATCTCATCACCGATTTTCACAACGTCTTCTACCTTACCTACACGCTCAAGTGCAAGTTCAGAGATGTGAACAAGTCCATCTTTACCGCTAAATAATTCAACGAACGCACCGAATTTTTCAACACGTTTAACTTTTCCTAAGTAGATTTCGCCTACTTGTACTTCGCGAACGATATCTTCGATAATTTTCTTCGCTTTTTCATTCATCTCTTGATTAATTGATGAAATGAATACTGTACCATCTTGCTCGATGTCAATTTTAACGCCAGTTTCTTCAATGATTTTATTAATCTGTTTACCACTTGGTCCAATAACATCACGAATTTTATCTGGGTTAATTGCCATTGTAATAATCTTCGGAGCATACGCAGATAACTCAATGCGAGGTTCAGCGATAACAGATAACATGTGATTTAGAATGTGCATACGACC
>NZ_JBFUIN010000009.1:0-58571 GCF_056401855.1 Bacillus sp. P4_D3 | reverse complement strand
TCATAAGAGCAAGCTCTTAATCCATYCGCTCGACTTGCATGTATTAGGCACGCCGCCAGCGTTCATCCTGAGCCAGGATCAAACTCTCCAATAAAGTTAGTTTGTCTAGCATCTAAAAATAAAAATTGACGTTCACGTTGTTTGTTTCGTTCAGTTTTCAAAGAACTACTCGGTCGCTCATTTGCGACTTCCTTATGTTAACATCTTCATTTTTCGATGTCAACTAAGTTTTTCAATTTCTTTTTTGTCGTTTTCTGTGTTTCTGCATCAGCGACGTTTATTAATTTATCATATACTTACTCTTAACGTCAATACTTTTTAATAAAAAATTCTTTTTCTTACATAACGAATACATTCTTCCCTATTAGCAACTCTCCGAAATAAACAAAAAATGATTTTATACCTTTCTTCCATCGCCTTTTTTACAATGCTATGTATACGCTCATCTTCAAAATCAAATAAAAGTTCCTCTAGTTCTCTCTTCAGTATGTATTCCATTTCTTTTTTCTCTTCCTTCGTCAACATAATCCCAAGCAAATTATCACCCCAATAACTCCTTACGTGTACCGATAAACACCGCACTCATTTTCAATTATCAATAATGTATCATCAAAAAACAAAATTCTATCACTCATTATATCCACCACTTACGATGTTAATCCCTTGTTCTCTTTTTTAAATTTAAAGCATATATGTAACTGAAAAGGATTGGACAAAGGGGCGTAATATTATGTTTTTCTTTTTTATTACGAGTAAAAGGACATTTAAACACATTAGCTTAATAGTCGTACTTTCCTTATTTACAGCATGGCTACTCTTTTTAAAAACATATTCACATGAATCTGCTTTTTCAACTGCTACCGGCCCTAAAGTGATTTACAAAGGGGACACTGCAAAAAAACAAGTTGCATTCACGTTTGACATTAGTTGGGGAGACCAAAAAGCTATTCCAATCCTTAATACACTCAAAGAAAGAGAAATTAAGAATGCAACCTTCTTTCTCTCTGCTGCATGGGCTGAAAGACACCCTGATATTGTCGAACGCATCATGAAAGATGGACATGAGATTGGTAGTATGGGTTATAATTACACGTCCTACACTTCACTAGAAGCAACTGAAATACGACGAGATCTTTTACGGGCACAAGATGTTTTTACAAAACTTGGCGTAAAACAAGTCAAGCTATTACGTCCACCTAGTGGCGACTTTAACAAAACGACTCTTAAAATAGCGGAATCACTCGGATACACCATCGTTCATTGGAGTAACAATTCAAATGACTGGAAAAATCCCGGCGTAAATAAAATCGTTTCCACCGTCTCTAGCAATTTAAAGGGTGGAGATATTGTCTTATTACATGCTTCTGATTCTGCCCTTCAAACAAATAAGGCTTTACCATTACTCTTACAAAAATTAAAGAGCGACGGATATGAACAAACATCTGTATCACAACTTATTTCCAACACAAGTACAAAAAGCGAAGATATTAAGTAATTCCTTTCCACACGGTTCTTCACACATAAAAAGCTCTGCTATCTTTCGTTAAGATAGCAGAGCTTTTTTTATCCTAGTGTTTACAGACGATAAGAATCTGGTTAATTAAAAACCCATTCTCTTCTCATTAAACTGACTTACTCTTTTGTCCAATTAAACGATGCAATACAAGTAACTGATATGCATTACATAATAGAAGTGGTATCACCATTAAATATAACCAATCTGTATCATTAATCCGGAGCGCTGGTACCCATTCAAGAATTGTTACAACAACCATAAAGAACAAAGCGGGAACAAATGCTTTTTTATTCGTTTCTTTACTCTTTATGTAAGCGACAATTGCCCCAAACACAAATAACATCCCAGCAACAAGTATGTTATTCCCTAACGAAACTTCCCCATTTGCAATAAGTACTGACCTTAAATAAACGAAATCAAACAATACGAACGCAATAAAGAACAGTTGCACTGCATTCCATAAAGAAGATGACCGAAACATCCCTAACCCAAAACGATGAATCGTTAAATATGCAAAGAACCCCATTTGACTTATAACACTAAAAATAAATCCTACGCCCATCAACCAAAAAGAAACTGCTAGAATCTCCTTTCCGTCAAAATTTTGAAAAAATTTAACGTACTTGTCCCACTCTAAAACAAAACCAATAAAGACTGTGCTAATCCCACCAAGAAACAACGTCGTAAAAAATAGTCGTACCCACTTGCGGCTATTCACAACACATCCCCCATTATTCTTATATTTCTAATTGAATTGTATCAATGACAATTTCAAAAAGCTAGCCATGTTAATGTATAAATTCCTTAAAGAGATTTATATTAAAAAAAGAGAACTTTGCTGAAAGGAGCTCCAACTTATGAAACGGATGCTGCTCGTTTTGATTTCTTCTTTTCTATTTATAGCACTAGTGGCATGTGCACAAGAAAAAGAAGCAAAATCCGAACTTGATTATGATCAAACAAAAAAAATGATTGTTGATATTTTAAAAACCGATCAAGGAAAAAAGGCGATCCAAGATGTATTAACTGATGAAAAAATGAAACAAGCCCTCATACTAGATGAAACAGTAGTAAAGAAAACGATTGAAGATGCGATGGTATCTGAAAAAGGGCAACAATTCTGGGAAAAGCTCTTTAAAGACCCTGAGTTCTCATCGAAATTTGCTAAAAGTATGGGAAAAGAACAAACGAACTTAATGAAAACTTTACTAAAAGATCCTGAATACCAATCAGGTGTTATAGAGATTATGAAAAATCCTGAAGTAGAGAAAATTATGTTACAAACAATGAAGAGTAAAGAATATCGTCAATATTTACAGCAAGTACTAACCGAAACTGCCGAAAGTCCAATCTTCCAAGCTAAGATGATTGACATCATTAGTAAAGGTGTACAAAAAGCCGAAAAAGGTGGGTCTGATAAGAAAGGCGCAGGTGGTGAAGGTGGTTCTCAAGATGGGAACAAAGAACAACAATAAAAATTATAGTAATGAGCGGACAATGTATATATTGTCCACTCATTACTACTTTATTTTTGTGTAACAGCTGTTTTATCAATAACTGTCTCAGCTATCGTACGATAAATAAGACCCGTTGTATGTGTATCTTCATATACTGACGGCGCAAAGTCCTCTTTATTCCAATCAGGTTGTTGAAGTGGAATTCGGCCAAGTACATCCGTTTGGAGTTCCGTAGCTAGTTTATCTCCTCCACCTCTTCCAAACACATACTCTTTTTCACCAGTTGCTTTACTTTCAAAATACGCCATATTTTCAACAACACCAAGAATACTATGTTCTGTACGTAAAGCCATGGCTCCAGCGCGCGCTGCTACAAATGCCGCTGTTGGATGCGGCGTTGTTACAATAATCTCTTTACAAGCCGGCAACATCGAATGCACATCTAAAGCAACATCACCCGTACCTGGTGGTAGATCCAATACTAAGTAATCTAAATCACCCCATTCTACTTCTGTGAAAAAGTGATTTAACATTTTCCCAAGCATCGGTCCTCTCCAAATAACAGGTGCGTTATCTTCTACAAAGAATCCCATTGAGATTACTTTCACACCTAGACGCTCCACTGGTATTATCTTATCACCTCTTACAATTGGGCGTTTTTCTATACCCATCATATCCGGTACACTAAAACCATAAATATCCGCATCAATGATACCAACCTTTTTTCCTAAACGAGCTAAAGCAATTGCAAGGTTAACTGAAACAGTCGATTTCCCTACTCCACCTTTTCCACTTGCTACTGCTAAAAATGTTGTATTTGAGTTCGGTGATAATAAGGATTCACTTTTCTCTTCCTCTTGCGTTGGTGCAAACTGAGCTAATTCCTCTTCTGTAAATTCTGCAAAACGAAGTCCAACTGTTGTTGCTCCAAGTTCTTTTACTAACTTTACAATTCCAGACTGCAACTGCATTTGTTCCGCTGTACCTGTCTTTACAATTGCAATTTTAACACTTACATGTTCCTTCTCAGGCTTGACTGTTACCTCTTTAATTGCATTTGTTTCTTTTAACGTTTTATGTATAAACGGATCTACAATCCCTTCCAATGCTTCCACTACCTGCTCTTTTGTTACCATAATTAGCCCAGCCCCCTGTATGAAAAATAACGTAATGTTAATTAAATTTATCTCTCTTTATTTTTGAAATAAATGCGTTTACATTTCCAGTATAACATATTTTCGGAAAACTTCGTTAACGAGAGAAACTCGAAAAATCCTCCTTATTCTGGAGGATTTCCTTTTTCCGTAAAATAACGTAATATACCACGATATATTGCAGCCGCTACTTTTTGCTGGTATTTCTCCGAATTTAACATATATCTTTCATTCACGTTCGATAAAAAGCCAGCCTCAATTAAAGCACCTGGTTTTTTGGCATACTTCAATAAATACACGTGAGGAATTGTTTTAGCAGAACGATTCGTATTTTCTAAGCTTGTTCTCAATTCAGCTTGTATAAATTTCGCAGCCCGTTCGTTTTCAATCGAAGAACGGTAGTAGAACGTTTGTGCGCCCTTAGATCCACTACTAGTTAGGGCATTTAAATGAATACTCGCAAAAAAGTCTACATCAGGCTTATTAATGATCTCAACACGCTTTTTTAAATCCTCTGCTTTACGTCTACTATATGACTTTGTATCTTTATTAGCTAAATCATAATCTCCTTCACGCGTTAAAATAACTAAAGCACCTTGTTCTTGTAAATAATCTTGTACCTTTTTTGTAATCTCAAGCGTAATATCTTTTTCTACAATATCCTTTCCACCAACAGCCCCTCCGTCTGGCCCACCATGCCCAGCATCTAGTACAATCACTTTCCCTGATAAGGGTAAATTCCAAGCTCGCCACGATTTTGTAATTTGAAATTCTTGTTTAACTAAAAAAAACAAAACAACCGCAGCGAGCGCAAAAGAGATAATTCGAATTCTCTTCATACCTTTCCTCCTCCAGCTAGTCCCTCTAATTACTTATATGGGACAAGAGGAAAGTTTATGCTTGTCTTAGTGTAGCTTTAATCGATATCTTCTTTCGCCTTTTTCATACCCTTCCTGCCACCACAAGCCGATAAACTGCTGGCAAGATTCAAAAAGCAATTCCTCGTCTTGCAACTTAATTTCACGTATAGTCATACTCGTTAAAAATTGAAATAACGTTTCAGTTAATTGTTGTTCTTCTTCTAAAGCCCTATATTTCACATCAAAGAATGATTCACCATGATAACCAAATTTACTGTATCTCGCTCCTAATAAATAAGATTCTATCCCTAGTTCAATACAATAATCTTCATACTGACGATGAAGTTCTTGCATCTGAAAGGCATCACGAATATTTGAACGCAATGTTTTTAATGATAATTCTCGCAGCATTTTCCGCTCGTATTTTAACTGCTTTTCTTTTTGTTTTTCTTGTAAGCTGACAATGACATTCATAGTACTTATAAACCTCCCTAATACGTATTAGTCTAAGCTTCTAAAGAAGAAGCATACGCAGGACGATAGCACTAAAATATTCCAAGCTAAAAAAATTACAAAAGAAGAATTAAACATAAAAAAACCCCAACCAAAATGGTTGGGGTTTGAAGTTCACAAAAATTAACGTTTTGAGAACTGAGGTGCACGACGTGCGCCTTTAAGACCGTATTTTTTACGCTCTTTCATACGTGCGTCACGAGTTAATAGACCTGCACGTTTTAATGTTAGACGGTATTCTGGATCAGCTTTTAATAAAGCGCGAGAAATACCGTGACGAATAGCACCAGCTTGACCAGTGTATCCACCACCATTTACGTTTACAAGTACATTGTAGTTACCTAAAGTTTCTGTTGCAACTAGAGGTTGTTTCACTACTTCACGTAATGCAGCAAATGGGATATAGTTTTCAAAATCACGACCGTTAATAATAACGCGTCCTTCGCCTGGAACTAGGCGTACGCGCGCTACTGAACTCTTACGACGTCCAGTGCCATAGTATTGAACCTGTGCCAAAGTAAGCCCTCCTTTAATTAATTATCCGCGAAGTTCGTAAACTTCTGGTTGTTGTGCTTGGTGTGGATGCTCTGCTCCAGCATACACGTTTAATTTCTTAGACACTTGACGTCCTAAACGTCCTTTTGGAAGCATGCCTTTAATTGCAAGCTCTAACATTTGTACAGGGTAGTTTGTACGCATTTCTAGAGCTGTTCTTTGCTTAAGTCCACCTGGGTGGTTAGTGTGACGGTAGTAAATTTTATCGTTTAATTTATTACCTGTTAAATGAATTTTCTCAGCGTTAATAATAATTACATGATCACCCGTGTCAACGTGTGGTGTAAATGTAGGTTTGTGTTTACCACGTAAAATGGATGCTACTTCAGTAGATAGGCGACCTAAAGTTTGACCTTCAGCATCAACCACATACCATTTACGCTCAACTTCGTTAGCTTTTGCCATAAAAGTCGTACGCATGTGTTTCCCTCCTCGTTATCTTTTCCATAGAAAAAATCTATTGTTTATCTTAAACACGATTTCCTTCCGGGGCTAATCGTGGTTTTAGAAACAATACCATATGTTATGATATACTTTTGAGTTTCTAATGTCAAGCAAATGTTACACCAGGATTAGTTGTTATAGTTTACCTGCCATAAGTAAAGTCCATGACCTGGAGCCATCTTTCCAGCAAACTGGCGATTTTGTTTCGCTAAAATCTCTGGAATACTATCAGAATCAAGCTTTCCTTGGCCTACGCTAAGTAACGTACCAACAATAATTCTGACCATATTATATAAAAATCCATTACCTACAAAGCGAAAAATTAATTCATCGTCTTGCTCAATTAATTCGATTTCATAAATTGTTCGCACTTTATCTTTTTTGTCAGTTTTTGCCGAACAAAAAGAAGTAAAGTCATGCGTTCCAATAAAATAAGGAATCGCTTTTCTTATAGAGTTTATTTCGAGCGGATATGGATATTGATATACGTAATTTCTACGGAATACATCTGCAGTCTTTGATAATAATACACGATAGCGATATTCTTTTTTCTCGACACCGTAACGTGCATGAAATTCTTCTGTTTTCTTCTCTACCTGCCTGATAATAATATCATCTGGCAACATTGTATTTAAAGCATTACTCCATTGCCACTCTTCAAGAGACAAAGGTGTATCAAAGTGTATCACTTGTCCTTTGGCGTGAACGGTAGAATCCGTTCTGCCTGATGCCTGCACACGAACAAGTTCTCCTTTATGCAACTTCTGCAATGCTTTCTCTATTTCTTGTTGAACAGTACGATGCTGTGGTTGAATTTGGTAACCACAAAAATGAATGCCATCATATGCAACTGTACATTTTATTCTTTCCATTTCTCTATTCTCCATTACGACCGCACCCATGCCAAAATACAAGCTAAACAAAGTAAGCTTACAATTGTTACTGTATCACTTATTTTCCAGCGTAGTTGCCTAAATTTAGTACGTCCTTCGCCACTTTTATATCCACGAGATTCCATCGCAATCGCTAAGTCCTCTGCACGCTTAAAAGCACTGATAAATAGTGGAACGAGTAGTGAGATAATAGCTTTCATCCTATCTTTTATCGGTCCTCCAGCAAAATCAATACCACGTGACGCCTGCGCTTTCATAATTTTACTCGTTTCATCCATTAATGTGGGGATAAATCGAAGAGAAATTGACATCATTAATGCGATTTCATGAACAGGAACTTTCATACGCTTCAACGGCTTTAATAACGTCTCTAAACCATCTGTAATCTCAATTGGTGTCGTTGTTAACGTTAATAATGTCGTCATTAAAATAATAACGAAAAATCGTATAGAAATGTAGATCCCTTGCTCTAATCCTTTTTCATGTATCGAAAACCAACCAAGCTGGAATAGTACTTCCCCTTCTTTATTTGTAAAAATATGCAGGAAAAATGTAAAAAGAAAAATCCATAAAATTGGTTTTAAGCCCGAAAGTACATAACGAATCGGCACTTTTGCAAAAAATAAAGCAATGAGTGCATATAAAAATAAAAATCCATATGAAATCGCATTATTTGCTAAGAAAACAACAAATACATATAAAAAGACAATCAACAGCTTCGTACGAGGATCAAGTTGATGAATGAGTGACTGACCTGGAATGTATCTCCCAATAATCAACTGCTGCATGATTCATGACCACCTTTTCGTAACACCTGCACAACTTCATGAGTAAGATCCTCTAAAGATAAGGTAGCCTTCGAAATTGAAATACCAAACTTCTCTTCAATTGCACGTTTATACTTTAAAGACATTGGAAGATCCACACCGATTTGTTCTAATTCATCAGCATGTGAAAATACTTCCTCTGCTCTTCCTTGCAAAAAGACCGTTCCTTTATGCATGACCACTATTTGATCTGCATACTTAGCGGCATCCTCCATATTATGGGTAACAAGAATGACTGTAAGCCCCTGCTCCTTATGCAAATTGTAAAACATCTCCATGAGCTCGTGCTGTCCTTTCGGATCAAGCCCTGCTGTAGGTTCATCTAATACAAGCACTTCGGGTTCCATCGCAAGTACACCTGCGATTGCAACACGCCTCATTTGCCCACCGCTTAATTCAAACGGAGAACGTGCTAATAACTCTATGTCCAATCCAACAAGCTGGATTGCATCTTTCGCCTTTTGTTTCGCCTCTTCTTCAGATACACCAAAATTAGTAGGCCCAAAACAAATGTCCTTTTCAACTGTTTCTTCAAATAGTTGATGTTCTGGAAACTGAAAGACAACCCCTACTTTTTTTCGTAGCGGCTTAAGTTTCTTCTCTTTCTTCCCTGCTGAAATTAAATGTTCACCAATTTGAACCGTACCATTTGTCGGCTGCAATAAACCATTTAAATGTTGAATCATCGTCGACTTACCTGAACCAGTATGACCGATAATGGCATAATAGCCCCCACTTGGAAACGACACGTCTACATCATAAAGTGCGCGTCTTTCAAATGGAGTTTTATATTGATAACGATGTTCTACTTTTTGGAATGTAATCTCCAAAGTTCGTTCACCAAGCTTTCCATTGTAAGATGCGTATTTTGCAAGTGAATTTCATTTCTTTTTAATAATTCTGCTATTTTCACCGAAAAAGGTACATCTAATCCAATCTCTTGGAGCATATGAGAGGATTTGAAAATTTTCTCTGGAGTACCTTCCTCTAATATTTCTCCCTTGTTCAAAATAATAATACGGTCTGACTGTGCCGCTTCTTCTAAATCGTGCGTAATCGATAACACCGTAATACCCTTTTGATTAACAAGTTGTCTGACCGTTTCTACTACTTCACGTCTCCCCTGAGGGTCTAACATTGAAGTTGCTTCATCTAGTATTAAAATAGATGGCTGAAGTGCTAGAACACCCGCTATTGCGACTCGCTGCTTTTGTCCACCAGATAACGAATGGGGTTCTTCATTTAAAAAATCTTCCATACGGACAAGTTGCAGAGCTTGTTCTAGTCTTTCTATCATCTGCTCCCTTGGCATTCCGATGTTCTCTAGGCCGAATACAACGTCATCTTGTACTGTCGTTCCAACAAATTGATTATCTGGATTTTGAAATACCATCCCAATTTGCTTTCGAACATCCCATACTGTTTCCTCTGATAAAATCATTGTATCATTTAAAGTAATTGTCCCTGATTCCGGTAAAAATAAGCCATTCAATAATTTTGCAAGTGTAGACTTCCCTGAACCATTTTGTCCAATAACAGATACCCATTCTCCTTCATATAAGGAAAACGAAACATCTTTTAATGCATAAGAGGCTGCCCCAGGATATTGAAATGATATATTTTCTGTCCGAAGTTTCTCTTTTTTCAATACAAGGCACCCTTTCTTCCGCCAAGTTAGCCTATTTTTTTATACTTAAAAAAAAAGGGCCATGACCAGTTACTTGAAAAGAACTGTCCTGCCCTTTTAATCATCATTATACTAACTCGATAATTACCATTGGTGCTGCGTCTCCGCGACGTGGACCAATTTTTGCAATACGAGTGTATCCGCCTTGGCGCTCAGCATAGCGTGGAGCTACATCAGCGAATAATTTTTGAAGTGCATCTTGACCAGTCTCAGCGTTAGCAACCTCATTACGGATGAAAGCTGCTGCTTGACGACGAGCATGAAGATCTCCGCGTTTACCTAAAGTGATCATTTTTTCCACTACAGAACGAAGTTCTTTTGCACGAGTTTCTGTCGTTTGGATGCGCTCGTTKATAATTAAATCAGTAGCTAAATCACGTAACATAGCTTTACGTTGCGCACTTGTACGGCCTAATTTTCTGTATGCCATTCGTAGTTCCCTCCTTTGTTGATGGGTTTAAATCCTCAGTCGTCTTTACGTAAACCTAAACCTAATTCCTCAAGTTTATGTTTAACTTCTTCTAGGGATTTACGTCCTAAGTTACGAACTTTCATCATATCTTCTTCTGTTTTGTTCGCAAGCTCTTGTACAGTATTAATTCCTGCACGTTTTAGGCAATTATAAGAACGAACAGAAAGATCTAGTTCTTCGATAGTCATCTCAAGAACTTTTTCTTTTTGATCTTCTTCCTTCTCGACCATAATCTCAGCATTTTGTGCTTCGTCAGTTAAACCAACAAAGATATTTAAATGCTCAGTTAAGATTTTGGCACCTAAAGAGATAGCTTCTTTTGGCCCGATGCTTCCATCCGTCCATACATCAAGCGTAAGCTTATCATAATTAGCCACTTGTCCGACACGTGTCTTTTCCACTTGGTAAGTCACACGTGATACTGGAGTATAAATAGAATCAATAGGAATTACTCCTATTGGTTGATCTTCGCTTTTATTTGCAACAGCTGGCGTATACCCACGGCCACGCTTTGCAGTTAAACGCATGCGGAAATGCGCATTTTTTGCTAACGTTGCAATGTGTAAATCTGGATTTAAGATTTCAACATCACTATCGTGAGTAATATCAGCAGCTGTGACAATACCTTCGCCCTGTACATCGATTTCCAACGTCTTCTCTTCTTCAGAGTAGATTTTAAGAGCTAACTTTTTCAAGTTTAAGATCATCGTAGTAACATCCTCTACTACGCCCTCTACTGTTGAAAATTCGTGTAAAACGCCATCGATTTGGATAGCAGTTACAGCGGCACCAGGGAGTGAGGATAAAAGAATACGACGTAAGGAGTTACCCAAAGTAGTACCATATCCACGCTCAAGCGGTTCAATCACGAATTTGCCATACTTAGCATCTTCGTTAAGTTCAACCGTTTCGATTTTCGGTTTTTCGATTTCAATCATTAACTAAACCCTCCTTCAAAACGTCGAAACCCCGGTTAAACAAAGGAAAAACCTCTGTTTAACCGAAAGTCCCCCTTAGGCAGTTCCCGATTGTGCACAACAAGCGATGTTTCTGTACGAAATTTCTCGATAATGCATCATATCCATTATAGACAAAAGGGAAAATTCTATACAGAAAAATTACACACGACGACGTTTTGGTGGACGACATCCATTATGAGGAACTGGAGTAACATCTCTAATTGCTGTTACTTCTAGACCTGCCGCTTGAAGAGCACGAATTGCAGCTTCACGACCAGCACCAGGACCTTTAACAGTAACCTCTAAAGTTTTTAAACCATGCTCCATTGCAACTTTAGAAGCAGCTTCAGCAGCCATTTGCGCAGCGAATGGAGTAGATTTACGAGATCCACGGAAACCAAGTGCACCAGCACTAGACCAAGAAAGTGCGTTACCGTGAGTATCTGTAAGTGTTACGATTGTGTTGTTGAAAGTAGAACGAATATGAGCTATACCAGCTTCAATATTCTTTTTCACACGTTTTTTACGAGTGTTTGTTTTACGTGCCATTGTTAGTTCAACCTCCTTTACTTATTATTTCTTTTTATTTGCTACTGTACGACGTGGACCTTTACGTGTACGAGCATTGTTTTTAGAGTTTTGACCACGAACTGGTAAACCACGACGGTGACGAAGACCACGGTAAGAACCGATCTCCATTAGACGTTTAATGTTAAGAGATACTTCACGACGAAGGTCTCCCTCAACTTTAATACGATCGATGATATCACGGATACGTCCTAATTCATCTTCCGATAAATCACGAACTCGTGCTTCCGAAGAAATACCAGCTTCTGTAAGAATTTTTTCAGCAGTTGGGCGACCAATGCCGAATACGTAAGTTAAAGAAATAACAACGCGCTTGTCACGAGGAATATCTACACCTGCGATACGTGCCATTATGAATGCACCTCCTTCTGATTAACCTTGTTTTTGTTTATGTTTAGGGTTTTCACAAATAACCATTACTTTTCCACGTCTACGAATAACTTTACATTTTTCGCAGATTGGTTTAACTGACGGTCTTACTTTCATGTCTCGAACCTCCTTAAAGATTACGGAGTGCTATATTATTTAAAACGGTACGTAATACGACCACGATTTAAATCGTACGGAGATAATTCTACCGTAACTTTGTCTCCTGGTAAAATACGAATAAAGTTCATACGGATTTTACCAGAAACGTGAGCCAATACGACATGCCCATTCTCTAATTCTACTTTGAACATAGCATTTGGCAACGTTTCAAGAACGGTACCTTCGACTTCAATTACATCATCTTTAGCCATTCAATAGTTCTCCCTTCTTCAAATCAGTAACATTTTACACTGCTCTGAAATCCCGGAGAGCCAGCTACTTATAAAGTGGTAAGGATTTCGTATCCTGCTTCTGTAAGAGCAATCGTGTGCTCAAAGTGGGCACACCATTTACCATCTACCGTTACCACTGTCCAGTCATCAGATAGTGTTTTTACATATCGTCTTCCTTGATTCACCATCGGCTCAACACAGATGACCATTCCCGGCTTTAATCTAGGGCCTCTATTTGGTGGACCATAGTGCGGGATTTGAGGGTCCTCATGTAAGTCTTGCCCGATTCCGTGACCAACATACTCCCTAACGATCGAGAATCCATTCTCTTCAGCATGGGTTTGAACCGCATGTGAGATATTTGATAATCTTTCGCCTGGTTTTACTTGTTCTAGACCAAGATACAACGATTTTTCTGTGACATCAAGTAACTTTTGAACAGATTCAGAAATGTTTCCAACTGGATATGTCCATGCAGAATCTCCATGGTACCCATTGTATTTCGCACCAATATCGATACTGATGATATCGCCCTCTTCGAGCTTACGCTTCCCTGGAATCCCGTGTACAAGCTCTTCATTTACAGAAGCACATATGCTCCCCGGAAATCCGTTATATCCTTTAAAAGATGGCGTAGCACCATATTTTCGAATCGTCTTTTCCGCTATTTGATTGAGCTCTTTCGTTGTAATTCCTGGAGTAATATGTTGTTTCAACTCTTGATGAGTTAAAGCAACGATCCTGCCAGCTTCTCGCATGATTTCTATCTCGCGAGGAGTTTTGCAGATGATCATTACGCTAAGCACCCGATGAGAACATCGATATCAGCAAATACTTTATTGATATCTTGCTCACCATTAATGCTTTCTAAGTAACCAAGCTCCCCGTAGAAATCAAGCAAAGGTTTTGTTTGCTTAATATTTACATCTAAACGATTTGCTACAGTTTCCTCGTTGTCATCAGAGCGTTGATATAATTCGCCACCACATTTATCGCACACATCAGCTTTTGCTGGCGGATTGAATTCTAAGTGGTAAGTCGCACCACACTCTTTACAAATGCGACGACCTGTAAGGCGTGTTAATAACAACCCTGAATCCACATTAATGTTTAAAACATAATCGATTTTTTTGCCAAGATCTTTCATAATCTCTTCAAGAGCTGATGCTTGTGCAACAGTTCGTGGGAAACCATCTAATAAGAATCCTTTAATACAGTCTTCTTGACTTAAACGTTCACGAACAATTCCGATTGTAACTTCATCTGGAACAAGCGCACCTTTATCAATAAAAGATTTTGCTTGTAAACCAAGTTCAGTTTCAGCCTTCATAGCTGCACGGAACATATCTCCCGTTGAGATGTGAGGGATGTTATACTTGGCAACAATCTGTTCGGCTTGTGTACCTTTACCAGCACCAGGAAGCCCCATTAAAATTAAGTTCATCCTTGTTCCCCCTCAGTACATGAGCATGTAGGGAAGATAATTCTTCCCACTTACTCACTGCTTGATAAACCCTTTGTAATGGCGTTTTACTAATTGGCTTTCTAGCTGCTTCATTGTTTCTAAAGCAACGCCGACAACGATTAACATACTCGTTCCGCCAATCTGTGCAGATGGAGGAAGATTTCCCAATTTCGTAAAGATAACTGGTAAGATTGCAATCGCTGCTAGGAAAATTGATCCCACAAAGGTCAAACGATACAAGATTTTTGTTAGATATTGTTCTGTATTCTTACCCGGACGAATACCTGGAACATATCCACCTTGCTTGTTTAGATTCTCTGACATTTGCTCTGGATTAACCTGAACAAATGCATAGAAGTATGTGAAGGCCACAATGAGCGCAACATATATGATCATTCCCACTGGGTGAGAATAGTTAAAGTTTGCAATAATCCACTGCGATACATCATGTTTCGGGAAGAACTGTGCAATAGTTGGAGGCGTAATTAAGAATGAAACAGCAAAAATGACTGGAATAACACCCGCACTATTTACCTTAAGTGGTAAATGAGTGTTTTGTGCTCCAGCATGATTCCCATTCCCTCCTGTTACACGCTTCGCGTATTGAATTGGGATCTTTCTAACAGCCTGTTGAATGAAAATAACACCAACAATAACTGCTAGCACAGCTAGTAAAATCAATGCAACTTTAACGATACTCATGAACAATTGATCTCCGATATTTTGAAACTGTTGTTGATACACTTGAGATATAACACTTGGGATCGCTGCGGCAATACCACCAAAGATAAGAATGGAAATACCATTACCTACACCTTTAGATGTAATCTGTTCACCTAACCACATTAAAAATGCAGTACCAGCAGTCAGTACCGTAGCAATGTATAAATAAGTGCTCCAACCTGGATTCAAAATTAATTGCCCACCTACCATACCGTTAAAACCGATTGACATACCAAACCCCTGAATAAACGCAAGAACAATTGTAAAGTAACGCGTGAATTGCGTTAGTTTACGACGGCCCATTTCGCCTTGCTTCGACCATTCCGAAAATTTAGGAACAACATCCATCTGCAATAATTGCACGATGATGGATGCTGTAATATACGGCATGATTCCCATCGCGAAGATGGAGAAGTTCTTCAAGGCGCCACCGCCAAATGTATTTAGGATACCTAAGGCATTTAATTGATCTTGTGCTTTCAGTACGTCTCCATTTGTAAATGGCACTGGGATAAACGTGCCAATTCTGAATACGACTAACATCGCTAAAGTGAATAATATTTTACGTCTTATCTCAGCAACGCGCATAAAGTTGGAGATTGTACGAAACATTAGATCACCTCAACTGATCCGCCAGCTGCTTCAATTGCTTCTTTAGCACTTGAAGAGAACTTGTGCGCTTTAACAGTTAATTTTTTCTCTACTGCTCCGCTTGCAAGAATTTTAACACCGTCGTTTAATTTGCTGATAACGCCAGTTTCCAGCAATAATTCAGGTGTTACTTCTGTACCATCTTCAAAACGATTTAACGTTGATAAGTTTACAATAGTAAACTCTTTACGGTTAATGTTTGTGAAGCCGCGTTTTGGTAAACGACGGAATAGTGGAGTTTGACCACCTTCGAAGCCAAGACGAACACCGCCGCCAGAACGTGCGTTTTGTCCTTTATGACCTCTACCAGCAGTTTTACCGTTACCAGAACCGATACCACGACCGACACGGTTACGTACTTTACGAGAACCTTCTGCAGGTTTTAATTCATGAAGTTTCATTCCCAGGCACCTCCTTATATTAATGAGTTATCCTTAAGCTTCTTTTACAGTTATAAGGTGAGAAACTTTGTTGATCATACCAAGAATAGCAGGAGTTTCTTCCTTAACTACAGTTGAATTCAACTTTTTAAGACCTAAAGCTTCTACCGTCGCACGTTGATCTTGTGGACGACCAATTACACTACGAGTGAGGGTAATTTCTAACTTTTTCGCCATTTGTTTTCCCTCCTTAACCTAGTAGCTCTTCTACAGATTTACCGCGTAATTTTGCAACATCTTCAGCGCGCTTAAGTTCGCTTAATCCGTTCACAGTAGCGCGAATCATGTTGATTGGTGTGTTAGTACCAAGAGATTTCGAAAGAATATCTTGTACACCAGCTAATTCTAGTACCGCACGAACAGGTCCACCAGCAATAACACCAGTACCCTCAGCAGCAGGTTTTAAGAATACTTCACCAGCTCCAAAATGACCGTTGATTGTGTGTGGAATTGTTGTACCAACTAATGGTACTGCGATTAGGTTTTTCTTAGCGTCTTCGATAGCTTTACGGATTGCGTCTGGTACCTCTTGTGCTTTACCAGTACCGAATCCAACATGACCGTTTTTATCGCCAACTACAACTAGTGCAGCAAAGCGGAAACGACGACCACCCTTAACAACTTTCGCGACACGATTTATCGTAACTACACGTTCTTCAAGTTCTAATTTACTTGGGTCAATGCGTTGCATCAATTTTCCCTCCTTTGACCATTAAAATTGTAATCCAGCCTCACGAGCAGCTTCAGCTAGAGCTTTAACACGGCCATGGTATAAGTAACCACCGCGATCAAATACTACTTCTTTAACGCCTTTCTCTACAGCACGCTTAGCAACTGATTCTCCAACTTTCGTAGCAGCTTCAGTATTGCTAGTACCGTTAAGAGCAAGGTCTTTATCAAGAGTAGATGCACTTACTAATGTTACACCATTTACATCATCAATAACTTGAGCGTAAATATGTTGGTTAGAACGGTACACGTTTAAACGTGGACGTTCTGCAGTACCAGTAAGTTTAGCACGTACACGTGCATGTCTTTTCTTACGAGTCGCATTTTTAGCAGCTTTAGTGATCATTCTTGTCACTCCTTTCTTTCACCTAACGGGTTTACTTAGCAGTTTTACCTTCTTTACGACGAACAACTTCGCCTTCGTAACGAATACCTTTACCTTTATATGGTTCAGGAGCACGTACAGCACGGATGTTAGCAGCAAATTCGCCAACACGTTGCTTGTCGATACCTTTAATTACGATTTTAGTTGGTACAGGTACTTCAACTTCAAGTCCTGCTTCTGGAGTCATTTCTACTGGATGAGAATAACCTACGCTTAAAACAAGTTTATCACCTTGTTTTTGAGCACGGTAACCAACACCGACTAATTCAAGTCCGCGTGCAAAACCTGTAGTTACACCTTCAACCATGTTTCCGATTAAAGCACGAGTTGTACCGTGTAATGCACGGTGTTCCTTCTGTTCAGATGGACGCTCAACTGTTAGTGTATTTTCTTCAATTTTGATAGACATATCAGTTTTGAAAGTACGAGTTAATTCACCTTTAGGGCCTTTTACTGTTACAGTATTGTCTTCTGCAACTGTAATAGTAACACCTGCAGGGATTTCAAGAATCTTTTTACCAATACGAGACATGTGGTCACACCTCCGTTCGTTTTAAATATATATTACCAAACGTATGCTACTACTTCTCCACCAGTTTGTAATTGACGAGCGTCTTTGTCCGTCATTACTCCCTTAGATGTAGAAACAAGAGCGATACCTAATCCGTTAAGTACACGAGGTACTTCATCAGCTTTTGCGTAAACGCGTAAGCCAGGTTTACTGATACGTTTTAATCCAGTGATTACACGTTCATTGTTTGCACCATATTTCAGGAAAATACGAAGGATACCTTGTTTGTTATCCCCGATGTATTCTACATCACGAATGAAACCTTCACGTTTTAAAAGATCAGCGATCTCTTTTTTGATTTTAGAAGCAGGAACCTCTAATTTCTCATGACGTACCATGTTCGCATTACGGATGCGAGTAAGCATGTCTGCAATTGGATCTGTCATCACCATGTGTTTTACCTCCTTCCCATTTGTGGGTTTTACCAACTAGCTTTTTTAACACCAGGAATTTGACCTTTATATGCAAGTTCACGGAAACAAATACGGCAAAGCTTAAATTTGCGGTATACAGAATGCGGACGACCGCAGCGTTCGCAACGTGTATACTCTTGTACTTTAAACTTAGGAGTACGCTTTTGTTTCGCGATCATAGATTTTTTAGCCACGTTTTCGCCTCCTCTACTTAGCGTTGGCTTCCATTATTTTTGGAATGGCATACCGAATTGTGTTAAAAGTTCACGAGCTTCTTCATCAGTTTTCGCTGTAGTAACGATTACGATGTCCATACCTCGGACTTTACTTACTTTATCATAATCAATCTCAGGAAAAATTAGTTGCTCTTTAACACCTAATGTGTAGTTCCCACGACCATCAAATGATTTCTTAGAA
The DNA here is from genome assembly GCF_056401855.1 of Bacillus sp. P4_D3. Taxonomy (NCBI): domain Bacteria; kingdom Bacillati; phylum Bacillota; class Bacilli; order Caryophanales; family Bacillaceae; genus Bacillus; species Bacillus sp. P4_D3. The sequence goes on along the minus strand of NZ_JBFUIN010000009.1, from coordinate 40,091 downwards.
ACACCACGGAAATCACGTACACGTGGTAAAGAAACTGATACTAATTTGTCGAAGAACTCATACATTTGCTGACCGCGTAAAGTTACTTTCGCACCGATTGGCATACCTTCACGAAGACGGAAACCAGCGATTGATTTTTTAGCGCGAGTTACAACAGGTTTTTGACCTGCGATTTGAGTTAATTCTTCTACTGCATTGTCTAAAGCTTTTGAGTTAGATACCGCGTCACCAACACCAGTGTTGATTACGATCTTTTCGATTTTCGGTACTTCCATCACAGATTTATAGTTAAACTTGCTCATTAGAGCAGGAGTAATTTCCTTTTGGAACTTCTCTTTAAGGCGATTCAATGAAGTGACCTCCTTTCTTAAGAAAATTATTTATCTAATAATTCACCAGATTTTTTTGCAATACGCACTTTTTTACCATCTTCTACTTTGAAGCCTACGCGAGTAGGTTCGCCTGTTTTCGGATCTAATACCATAACATTAGAAACGTGAATAGGTGCTTCTTTCGTAATAATTCCACCTTGTGGATTTAATTGAGATGGCTTAGAGTGTTTTTTAACGATGTTAACACCCTCAACGATAACACGGTTTTGCTTTGGGAAAGCCACAAGGATAACACCTTGTTTTCCTTTGTCTTTACCAGTGATTACCTGAACTTTATCACCTTTTTTTACATGCATCTTAATTCTGCACCTCCTTAGCAAGGCAATACCTTAAATTATAGAACTTCTGGAGCTAAAGAAACGATCTTCATGAAGTTGCTATCACGTAATTCACGAGCTACTGGTCCGAAGATACGAGTACCACGTGGGCTCTTATCGTCTTTGATGATAACCGCTGCGTTTTCATCAAATTTAATGTAAGAACCGTCCGGACGACGAGCTCCGCTCTTCGTACGTACCACTACTGCCTTAACAACGTCACCTTTTTTAACAACGCCACCTGGTGTTGCTTGTTTTACCGTAGCAACGATAATATCACCAATATAAGCATATTTACGACCAGAGCCGCCTAATACTTTAATTGTTAAAAGTTCGCGGGCACCAGAGTTGTCAGCAACTTTCAAACGAGATTCTTGTTGGATCATGTTATGAAACCTCCCTTCGGACTAAAAATTCCGATTCGTCTATTTAGATAACAACCGCTTCTTCAACGATTTCAACTAAACGGAAACGCTTAGTAGCAGAAAGCGGGCGAGTTTCCATGATTTTAACGATATCGCCAAGTTTCGCTTGGTTTTGCTCATCATGGGCTTTATACTTTTTAGAATACTTAACACGTTTTCCGTACAAGGAATGAGTTTTGTAAGTTTCAACTAAAACTGTAATCGTTTTGTCCATTTTGTCAGAAACAACACGACCAGTATAAACTTTGCGTTGGTTACGTTCGCTCACTATGCAAACCTCCCCTCAATTTATCGATTAATTCCGATCTCTCTTTCACAAACTACAGTTTTCATACGAGCAATCGCTTTACGTACTTCACGGATGCGAGTTGGATTCTCTAATTGTCCTGTAGCAAGTTGGAAGCGAAGATTAAACAACTCTTCCTTTAAAGCTTTAACTTTTGTTTCGATTTCGGCAGTGGTTAATTCACGAATATCATTAGTTTTCATTAGATTCACCACCATTTACTTCACGTTTTACGAATTTACATTTCACTGGTAATTTGTGAGCTGCAAGACGTAATGCTTCGCGTGCTACCTCTTCAGATACACCCGCAATTTCAAACATAATTTTCCCAGGTTTTACTACTGCTACCCAGCCTTCTGGTGCCCCTTTACCGGAACCCATACGTACTTCTAGAGGTTTTGCAGTGTAAGGTTTAGAAGGGAAAATTTTAATCCATACTTTACCGCCACGTTTCATGTGACGAGTCATTGCACGACGAGCAGCTTCGATTTGACGGTTTGTAATCCATGAAGCAGCTAGTGCTTGTAAACCGAATTCACCAAAAGCGATTTCAGTTCCACCTTTTGCACGACCACGCATTTTACCACGATGCTCTCTACGATATTTTACGCGTTTAGGCATTAACATATTATTTTCCTCCTTCCTCAGAAGCTTTCTTTTTTGTAGGAAGGACTTCTCCACGGTAGATCCATACTTTTACGCCTAATTTACCGTATGTTGTATCAGCTTCAACTGCTGCATAGTCAATATCAGCGCGAAGTGTATGAAGTGGAACAGTTCCTTCACTGTAAGATTCTGCACGAGCGATATCAGCTCCGCCAAGACGACCAGAAACCTGTGTTTTAATACCTTTTGCTCCTGCACGCATAGCACGTTGAATAACTTGCTTTTGTGCACGACGGAATGATACACGGTTTTCTAATTGACGAGCGATGTTTTCGCCTACTAATTTAGCGTTAAGATCAGCTCTCTTAACTTCTAAAATGTTGATGTGTACACGCTTGCCTGTTAATTGGTTAAGAGCTTTACGAAGTGCTTCAACTTCAGTACCACCTTTACCAATTACCATACCAGGTTTCGCAGTGTGAATTGTAACATTTACACGATTTGCTGCACGTTCGATTTCTACTTTAGCAACAGCAGAATCTTTTAAGCGTACAGTAATGTACTCACGGATTTTGATGTCTTCATGTAATAACGTAGCATAATCTTTCTCAGCGAACCAACGAGATTCCCAGTCGCGGATAATACCGACACGAAGACCAATTGGATTAACCTTCTGACCCATCGATTATCCCTCCTTCTTTTCTGATACCACAACTGTGATGTGGCTTGTGCGTTTGTTAATTTGGCTTGCACGACCCATTGCACGTGGACGGAAACGTTTCAACGTTGGACCTTCGTCAACGAAGACTTTTTCAACAACTAGGTTGTTAATATCCATCTCATAATTGTGCTCTGCATTTGCGATTGCAGATTTTAAAACTTTTTCTACAACTGGAGAAGCAGTTTTTGGTGTGTGGTTAAGGATAGCAATCGCTTCACCCACTTGCTTACCTCGGATTAAGTCTACTACTAAACGAACCTTACGAGGAGCAATACGAACTGTTCTCACTACTGCTTTAGCTTGCATTGAAGTGCCTCCTCTCATTATCTTCTAGTTTTCTTATCGTCAGCAAGGTGACCTTTATACGTACGAGTTGGTGCGAATTCACCTAACTTATGGCCAACCATATCCTCAGTGATGTACACAGGTACGTGTTTACGACCATCATATACAGCAATTGTATGTCCGATGAACTGAGGGAAGATTGTTGAACGGCGAGACCAAGTTTTAACAACTTGTTTTTGCTCAGATGCAACTAATTTTTCCATTTTGTTCATTAAGTGATCATCGACAAATGGTCCTTTTTTTAAGCTACGAGCCATTTTGGTGCCTCCCTTCGTGATTGGCGTACGGTTCTTGAAGCGAACCGTACTACAATCCCATTATTTTTTACGACGACGAACGATAAATTTATCAGACGCTTTGTTTTTCTTACGAGTCTTGAATCCAAGAGTTGGTTTACCCCATGGAGACATTGGAGACTTACGTCCGATTGGAGAGCGACCTTCACCACCACCGTGTGGGTGATCAACCGGGTTCATTACAGAACCACGAACTGTTGGACGCTTACCTAACCAGCGAGAGCGACCTGCTTTACCGATTTTGATAAGTTCGTGTTGTTCGTTACCAACTTGACCGATTGAAGCGCGACAAGCAGATAATACTAAACGTACTTCACCAGAAGTTAAACGTACAAGTACGTATTTTCCTTCTTTACCAAGTACTTGAGCAGATGTACCAGCAGAACGAACTAATTGTCCGCCACGACCAGGCTTAAGCTCGATGTTATGAACAACAGTACCTACTGGAATGTTGATTAATGGTAATGCGTTACCGATTTTAATGTCAGCTTCAGGGCCAGACACAACTTCCATACCTACTTCTAAAGTTTTAGGAGCAAGAATGTAACGTTTTTCACCGTCAACGTAATTAATTAATGCGATATTCGCAGAGCGGTTTGGATCATATTCGATCGTAGCAACGCGTCCTGGAATTCCATCTTTGTTACGCTTAAAGTCGATGATACGGTATTGACGCTTATGTCCGCCACCTTGATGACGTACAGTAATTTTACCTTGGTTATTACGACCAGCCTTTTTGCTTAAAGGAGCAAGTAAAGACTTTTCCGGTCTGTCGGTCGTGATTTCAGCGAAATCATTCGTAGTCATATTACGACGACCGTTAGTAGTTGGATTATACTTTTTAATTCCCATCTCAATTTCCCTCCTTCTTTAGTAAGAATTAAACGCCTTGGAAGATTTCGATTTCTTTGCTGTCAGCAGTTAGCTTAACGATTGCTTTACGACGACGGCTAGTAAAACCAGCGTGACGACCAACGCGTTTTGCTTTCGGCTTGTAGTTCATGATATTTACTTTGTCTACATTAACACCAAAGATCGCTTCTATCGCGTCTTTAACTTCTGTTTTATTAGATTTAACGTCCACGTCGAACGTGTATTTTTTTTCAGCCATCATTTCCATAGAACGTTCAGTGATAACTGGGCGCTTAATGATATCACGAGGATCTCTCATTATGCAAGCACCTCCTCTACTTTTTCCACTGCCGCTTTTGTCATGATTAGCTTATCATGATGAAGCACATCTAGCACGTTTACGCCATCAGCAGTGATTACTGTTACTCCTGGGATATTGCGAGCAGATAACTCTACAGATTCGTTTGCATCAGCAGTTACGATAAGAGCTTTCTTCTCAACAGTTAATCCTTTAAGTACTGCTACCATGTCTTTTGTTTTTGGTGCATTTAACACTAGGTCTTCAAGAACTACAATGTTGTTCTCAACTACTTTAGTAGCTAATGCAGATTTGATTGCTAAACGACGAACTTTCTTAGGAAGTTTGTACGCATAGCTTCTTGGTGTAGGTCCGAATACCGTACCACCACCACGCCATTGAGGAGAGCGGATAGAACCTTGACGAGCACGTCCAGTTCCTTTTTGACGCCATGGTTTACGACCACCACCGCGAACTTCAGAGCGAGTTTTTACTTTGTGTGTACCTTGACGTAAAGATGCACGTTGCATCATTACAGCTTCAAATAGTACAGCTTCATTTGGTTCGATACCGAAAATAGCTTCAGCTAATTCGATTTCACCAACCTGTGAACCAGTTTGGTTATATACAGTAACTTTTGGCATTGGAATTCCTCCTTCCTATTGTGAATTATTTGCTAACCTTCACAGCGCCTTGAACAACTACAAGAGATTTCTTAGCACCTGGAACGTTACCTTTTACTAGTAATAAGTTGCGCTCAGTGTCAACTTGAACGATTTCTAAGTTTTGGATAGTAACTTGGTCTCCACCCATACGTCCAGCAAGTTTTTTGCCTTTGAATACACGGTTCGGAGCAACTGGCCCCATTGAACCTGGACGACGGTGATAGCGAGAACCATGAGACATAGGTCCGCGAGATTGTCCGTGGCGTTTAATAACACCTTGGAAACCTTTACCTTTAGAAATTCCTGTTACGTCAACGATTTCACCTGCAGCGAAAACTTCAACTTTTACCTCTTGACCAACCTCTAATCCGTCCACGTCTGCATCGCGGATTTCGCGAATGAAGCGCTTAGGAGTTGTAGATGCTTTAGCAGTGTGGCCTTGTTCAGGTTTGTTAGTTAACTTTTCACGTTTATCTTCAAATCCTAACTGAATTGCGTTGTAGCCATCAGTTTCAGTTGTTTTCTTTTGAAGAACAACGTTTGGATTAGCAGCGATTACCGTTACTGGGATTAACTCACCGTTCTCAGCAAATACTTGAGTCATACCGATCTTTCTTCCTAAGATTCCTTTGGTCATGAGTTACACCTCCTACATTTTTAAGTTATATGAATTATAATTTGATTTCGATATCTACACCAGATGGTAAGTCTAAACGCATTAATGAATCTACTGTTTGTGGAGTAGGACTCACGATGTCGATTAAACGTTTGTGCGTGCGCATTTCGAATTGTTCACGAGAATCTTTGTACTTATGAACAGCACGAAGAATTGTGTAAATAGTCTTCTCAGTTGGTAATGGGATCGGACCAGAAACTGTTGCCCCAGAACGCTTAGCTGTTTCTACAATTTTCTCAGCTGATTGATCAAGAATACGGTGATCATAAGCTTTTAAACGGATACGAATTTTTTCTTTTGCCATTATTTTCCCTCCTTCGTTCGCCTATTTCTAAAATAGACCTTCTCCATGGAAATTTCCCCACACCATGCCATGGCAAAGCGGCCGGGTGTGTCAGCAACCTTCCACTTCATCGCAGTCAAAGACCAACATTGTCTATTATACAATGTTATTCGTCTAGATGCAAGCATCTTTTTGTTTGCATCTGCTTTTCTCTACTTTTGCTATTATACATGGCACTTTAAAGAATATCAAGTTTTCATCTACTCTTATTTAACTTACAGTTTTTGGGTGTCACTTTCGTTTTATATACTATAGAAGAAACTCATTCAAAAATAGAAAATGCATCTCTTTCTTCTATAGTAATAAGCAATAAAAAAACTCAAGGGAGAATCCCTTGAGTTTTTAATAATCTAATTAAAGACTACTCAGCAACGATTGTAGCAACTACACCGTAACCTACTGTACGTCCACCTTCACGAATAGAGAATTTAGTTCCCTCTTCGATAGCGATTGGAGCGATAAGTTCGATAGTCATTTCGATGTTGTCACCAGGCATTACCATTTCAGTACCTTCTGGTAATTGGATGATACCAGTTACGTCAGTTGTACGGAAGTAGAACTGTGGACGGTAGTTAGCGAAGAATGGAGTGTGACGTCCACCTTCTTCTTTAGATAATACGAAAACCTCAGCTTTGAATTTAGCGTGTGCTTTTACAGAGCCAGTTTTAGCAAGAACTTGTCCACGTTGGATGTCTTCACGAGCAACCCCACGAAGTAGAGCACCGATGTTATCTCCAGCTTGAGCTTGGTCAAGAAGCTTACGGAACATTTCTACACCAGTTACAGTTGTATTAGCATTCTCTTCAGCAAGACCGATGATTTCTACTACGTCACCAACTTTAACGATTCCACGCTCAACACGACCAGTTGCAACTGTACCACGACCTGTGATAGAGAATACATCCTCGATAGGCATTAAGAATGGTTTGTCAGTTTCACGTTCTGGAGTTGGGATGTAAGCATCAACTTCAGCCATTAATTCGATGATTTTTTCTTCCCACTCAGCTTCTCCTTGAAGAGCTTTAAGAGCAGAACCTTTAATTACAGGAATATCGTCGCCTGGGAATCCGTATTCAGATAATAGGTCGCGAACTTCCATTTCAACTAATTCTAATAATTCTTCGTCGTCTACCATGTCGCATTTGTTTAAGAATACAACGATGTAAGGAACACCTACTTGACGAGAAAGAAGGATGTGCTCACGTGTTTGAGGCATTGGACCATCAGCAGCAGATACTACTAAGATACCGCCGTCCATTTGAGCAGCACCAGTGATCATGTTTTTAACATAGTCAGCATGACCTGGGCAGTCAACGTGTGCATAGTGACGAGTTTCAGTTTCGTACTCAACGTGTGCAGTTGAGATTGTGATTCCGCGCTCTCTTTCTTCTGGAGCAGCGTCGATTTGATCGTATCCGCGTGCTTCAGCACCACCAGCTTTTGCAAGAACTGTAGTGATCGCAGCAGTTAATGTAGTTTTACCATGGTCAACGTGGCCGATTGTACCGATGTTAACATGGGGTTTAGAACGTTCGAATTTAGCTTTAGCCATTCTAAATTCCTCCTTAGTTTATATAGGTTATTTTATATTTAGACTAGAAAGTGAAACTTAAGTCTCACTTTCTAAGCTTACATAAGTAGTTATACTTGAACAATCGATAAAAATCAATTATTCACCTTTATTTTTTTTAATAATTTCTTCAGAAACAGACTTCGGTACTTCTTCATAATGATCAAATGTCATTGAGAATGTTCCGCGTCCTTGAGTGTTAGAACGTAATGCCGTTGCATAACCGAACATTTCAGAAAGTGGAACCATAGCGCGAACAACTTGTGCGTTACCGCGAGCTTCCATACCTTCTACACGTCCACGACGAGATGTTACGTCACCCATAATGTCACCCATGTACTCTTCAGGAATTACAACTTCAACTTTCATCATTGGCTCAAGAATTACTGGGCTACATTTAGAAACCGCAGCTTTAAGCGCCATAGATGCAGCGATTTTGAACGCCATCTCAGAGGAGTCAACATCATGGTAAGATCCGTCAACTAACGCAGCTTTAATGTCAACTAGTGGATAACCAGCTAGTACACCATTTTTAAGTGAGTCTTCAAGACCCGCTCCAACAGCTGGGATGTATTCACGTGGAACTACACCACCGACAACCTTGTTTTGGAATTCGAATCCTTTACCTTCTTCATTAGGTTCAAACTCAATCCAAACGTGACCGAATTGTCCACGACCACCAGATTGACGAGCGAACTTACCTTCAACTTTCGCAGCAGCGCGGAAAGTCTCACGGTATGCTACCTGAGGAGCACCAACGTTTGCTTCCACTTTGAATTCACGGCGCATACGGTCAACGATGATATCAAGGTGAAGTTCACCCATACCAGCGATGATTGTTTGGCCAGTTTCTTGGTCAGTGTGAGCACGGAATGTTGGATCTTCTTCAGAAAGCTTAGATAATGCTGTACCCATTTTATCTTGGTCAGCTTTAGATTTTGGTTCGATAGCTACAGAGATAACTGGCTCTGGGAATTCCATAGACTCAAGGATAACAAGGCTCTTCTCGTCACAAAGAGTATCACCAGTAGTAGTATCTTTTAAACCTACAGCAGCAGCGATATCACCAGCGTAAACTGTTGAAATCTCTTCACGGCTGTTAGCGTGCATTTGTAGGATACGACCTACACGCTCACGCTTACCTTTAGTTGAGTTTTTCACGTATGATCCAGAGTTTAACACACCAGAATACACACGGAAGAACGTTAACTTACCAACATAAGGGTCAGTCATGATTTTGAATGCTAGAGCTGCGAATGGTTCTTCATCGCTAGACTTACGCTCGATAGCTTCCTCCGTATCCGGAAGAGTACCTTTAATAGCAGGTACATCTAATGGAGATGGTAGGTAGTCAATAACTGCGTCTAACAGAATTTGAACACCTTTATTTTTGAATGCAGAACCACAGATTACTGGGAAGAATTCAACAGAAGTTGTAGCCTTACGGATACCAGCTTTAAGCTCTTCTACAGTGATTTCTTCACCTTCTAGGTACTTCATCATCATTTCTTCATCAAGCTCAGCTACCGCTTCAATAAGTTTTCCACGGTATTCTTCAGCTAATTCTTTGTGCTCTTCAGGAATTTCGACACGCTCGATGTCTGTTCCTAAATCGTTAGCGTACATGTAAGCACACTCTTCAACAAGGTCAATGATACCATTGAACTCATCTTCAGCACCGATTGGTAACTGAATTGGATGTGCGTTTGCTTGTAAACGATCGTGGATTGTTCCTACAGAGTATAAGAAATCTGCACCAATCTTATCCATTTTGTTAACGAATACGATACGAGGTACACCATAAGTAGTAGCCTGACGCCAAACAGTTTCTGTTTGTGGTTCTACACCAGATTGCGCATCAAGTACTGCTACTGCGCCATCAAGTACGCGTAAAGAACGTTCTACTTCTACTGTGAAATCTACGTGTCCTGGAGTGTCAATGATATTTACACGGTGACCTTTCCATTGTGCTGTAGTTGCAGCAGAAGTAATTGTGATACCACGTTCTTGCTCTTGCTCCATCCAGTCCATCTGAGATGCACCTTCATGAGTTTCACCGATTTTATGAATACGTCCTGTGTAATACAGAATACGCTCAGTTGCTGTTGTTTTACCAGCATCGATGTGAGCCATGATACCAATATTACGAGTGTTTTCTAAAGAGAACTCTCTAGTCATTTGGTGTCTTGCTCCTTCCATATATGGATTGGATTATTTTATTTTAAGTAGCAAAAAAGCCACTTTATATTGTTACATATGCCAGTGTCCAGTACCCTCATTATGTAAAACGAGCGCCCAACGAAAGGGAGAGGCATTCTCCCTCTCCACACTTCCATAAGCGACAAATAAAGCGGTTTATGCTTACATTTATTTTACGTTGAATCCTACCAACGGTAATGAGCAAATGCTTTGTTAGCTTCTGCCATTTTATGAGTGTCTTCACGTTTCTTAACAGCTGCACCAGCGTTGTTAGATGCATCTAAGATTTCGTAAGCTAGACGCTCTTCCATAGTTTTTTCACCACGAAGACGAGCATAGTTTACTAACCAGCGAAGACCTAAAGTTGTACGGCGTTCTGGACGAACCTCAACCGGAACTTGGTAGTTAGCACCACCAACACGACGAGCGCGTACTTCAAGAACAGGCATGATGTTCTTAAGAGCTTGCTCGAATACTTCCATTGGTTCTTTATCTGAACGTTCACGAACGATTTCGAAAGCGTTATAAAGAATTGTTTGAGATTTACCTTTTTTACCGTCAACCATCATTTTGTTGATTAGGCGTGTTACAAGCTTAGAATTGTACATTGGATCTGGTAACACGTCACGTTTCGCAACAGGTCCTTTACGAGGCATATTGAGTTCCTCCTTTCATTATAAGTTTATTATTTTTTAGCAGGTTTTGGTCGCTTAGTACCATATTTAGAACGTCCTTGCATACGTTTGTCAACACCAGCTGTATCAAGCGCACCACGAACGATGTGGTAACGTACCCCTGGTAAATCCTTTACTCGACCACCGCGAATTAATACTACGCTATGCTCTTGTAGGTTATGACCGATACCTGGGATGTAAGCTGTAACTTCAATACCATTTGTTAAACGTACACGAGCGTATTTACGTAACGCTGAGTTCGGTTTCTTCGGAGTCATTGTACCAACACGAGTACACACACCACGTTTTTGAGGTGCAGAGATATCAGTTGATTTTTTCTTTAAAGAATTAAAACCTTTGTTTAACGCAGGTGATTTAGACTTCCATACTTTATCAGTACGACCATTTCTCACTAATTGGTTAATAGTAGGCATTTGTTTATCCTCCCTTCGCATGTTTGTATGACCACATATCCAGGTGGTTCATTATTAGTTGAAAACAAAGTTTTTGCAAGGAAGAGCAAATGCTCTCTCCTCACAAAAACAGTTTTAACTTATTATTCCTATTGCTGAAGCTCCCACTTGAATCCCCGAAACTTTTCCAAGCTTACGAACTGATTCAACTTTGGTTATGGGTACGTTATGTTGCAAGGCAGTACGAATGATAACATGGGTTAACCGCACATCAGCATCTTCCGCAATAACAACTTCTTTAACTATACCATTTTTGATTGCTTCCAATGTTCGTTTATAACCAACGACTACATTTTCAGCATTTGACACTTTTTGATAAGACATATAAATATCCTCCAAAGCATCGTTCAGGAGCAACCTTGATTATAGTAACATTTTGTCTCATACAATGTCAACTAGGATTAGCTGTTTTTATACAAAATTTACGACGGAAAATTTTACTGTTCCACATAAACTTCATCGTTTTCTACATTCATGTTATCTTGTGTTGTTTTTACAAGATCCACTTGGCGATAACGATTCATACCTGTTCCAGCAGGAACAAGCTTACCGATAATAACATTCTCTTTCAATCCTAGAAGCTCATCGCGTTTACCCTTAATTGCTGCATCTGTTAGAACACGAGTTGTTTCTTGGAACGATGCTGCAGATAAGAACGAATCAGTTTCAAGTGAAGCTTTAGTAATACCAAGTAGAACTGGTCTAGCTGTTGCTGGTTGTTTACCTTTCAGTAACACCTTCGCATTCGCATCAGTAAACTGATGGATGTCTAGTAATGTTCCTGGTAATACATCTGTTTCACCCGCATCACTTACACGAACTTTACGTAGCATTTGACGTACCATTACTTCTACGTGTTTGTCACCAATTTCTACCCCTTGCATACGGTATACTTTTTGAACTTCACGTAATAAGTATTCTTGAACTGCTGTAATGTCCGTTACTTTTAGTAATTCCTTCGGATCAATAGAACCTTCTGTTAACTCTTTACCGTGGCTAATTGGCTGTCCTAGAGTTACTTTCAGACGAGCACCGTAAGGAATAGCATACGTACGAGCTTCAACTTCACCCTGTACAACTACTTCTTGGCGATCTTTAACATCGTTGATCGCTGCGATAACACCGTCGATTTCACTGATAACTGCCTGACCTTTCGGATTACGAGCTTCGAAGATCTCTTGGATACGAGGTAAACCTTGTGTGATATCATCTCCGGCAACCCCACCTGTATGGAACGTACGCATCGTTAACTGTGTACCTGGCTCACCGATAGATTGAGCTGCGATAATACCTACCGCCTCTCCTACTTCTACGTCTGTACCAGTTGCTAAGTTACGACCGTAACACTTTTTACATACACCATGGCGAGTATTACACGTAAACGCTGAACGAATATTTACAGTTTCAACACCCGACTTTTCAACGATATGAGCAATATCTTCAGTAATTAATTGATTTTCAGCAATTAATACTTCACCTGTTTCAGGATGTTTTACAGTTTTTCTCGCAAAACGTCCAACAAGACGATCATATAGTGACTCAATAACTTCATTACCCTCTTTAATCGCACCAATTAGTAAACCACGATCTGTCCCACAATCATCTTGACGAACAATTACATCTTGTGCAACGTCTACAAGACGACGTGTTAAGTAACCAGAATCGGCAGTTTTAAGTGCTGTATCGGCAAGACCTTTACGCGCACCATGCGTAGAGATGAAGTACTCAAGTACTGTTAAACCTTCACGGAAACTTGATTTGATCGGAAGCTCAATGATACGACCAGATGGATTGGCCATCAGACCACGCATACCAGCAAGCTGAGTAAAGTTCGATGCGTTACCACGGGCACCGGAATCACTCATCATGAAGATTGGGTTGCGTTTATTCAAGGATTTCATCAGTTTTCCTTGGATAACATCTTTTGCATTACTCCAAATAGAGATAACGCGATCGTAACGTTCTTCTTCCGTGATTAAACCGCGACGGAATTGTTTAATTACATTATCTACTTTTGCTTGTGCTTCATGGAGAATTTCATTTTTTTCGCCTAATACAAGAATGTCTGATACCCCAACTGTAATACCAGCTTTTGTAGAGTATTTAAATCCTAAGTTTTTCATACGGTCAAGCATGCGAGATGTTTCCGTAATTTGGAAACGTTTGAATACTTCCGCAATAATGTTACCAAGGATTTTCTTGCTAAATGGCGCCACTTCTTCGCGACTAGCAATAATTTCTTTAATGTTCGCACCTTTTTCAACGAAATATTCCGCTGGTGTTTCTTTTTCAAGGTTTGAGTTTGTTGGTTCATTAATATAAGGGAACGACTCTGGTAAGATTTCGTTAAATATTAATTTACCAACTGTTGTTAATAGAAGCTTACTCTTTTGCTCTTCAGTAAACGTTACATTATTTACCGAACTCGCAGCAACTGCAACACGTGTGTGCAGATGTACATATCCATTTTGGTATGCAAGTATTGCTTCGTTTGCATCTTTGAAGACCATACCTTCACCGATTGCACCCTCGCGCTCAAGTGTTAAGTAATAGTTACCTAATACCATATCTTGAGATGGAGTAACAACTGGTTTTCCGTCTTTTGGATTCAAGATGTTTTGTGCCGCTAACATAAGAATACGAGCTTCCGCTTGTGCCTCTGATGATAACGGAACGTGAACCGCCATTTGGTCACCGTCAAAGTCCGCGTTGTATGCAGTACATACAAGTGGGTGAAGACGGATTGCACGACCCTCTACTAGTGTAGGTTCAAACGCCTGGATACCAAGACGGTGAAGTGTTGGTGCGCGGTTTAGAAGTACTGGATGCTCTTTGATCACAGATTCTAAAACGTCCCAAACTTCAGGGTGTACACGCTCGATTTTACGTTTAGCACTCTTAATGTTGTGTGCTAATCCTTTTCCAACTAACTCTTTCATAACGAAAGGTTTAAACAATTCAAGTGCCATTTCTTTCGGCAATCCACATTGGTACATCTTTAAGTTCGGTCCTACAACGATTACAGAACGGCCAGAGTAGTCAACACGTTTACCTAATAAGTTTTGACGGAAACGTCCTTGTTTACCTTTAAGCATGTGAGATAGTGATTTTAATGGACGGTTACCTGGTCCAGTAACTGGACGGCCACGGCGACCATTATCGATTAATGCGTCTACAGCTTCTTGTAACATACGTTTTTCGTTTTGAACGATGATGCTTGGTGCACCTAAGTCCAATAGACGTTTTAAACGGTTGTTACGGTTAATTACACGACGATATAAGTCATTTAAGTCAGAAGTAGCAAAACGTCCACCATCTAACTGTACCATCGGGCGTAGTTCTGGTGGGATAACTGGAAGAACCTCTAAGATCATCCAAGATGGGTGATTTCCAGAGTTACGGAATGCTTCTAATACTTCTAGACGTTTAATAGCACGAGTACGGCGTTGTCCTTGTGCTGTTTTTAATTCTTCTTTTAAGAAGTCTACTTCTTTATCTAAATCGATGTCTTGCAGTAATTTTTTAATCGCTTCTGCACCCATAGCAGCATGGAATGTACTGCCATATCGATCACGATATGCACGGTATTCTTTTTCAGAAAGTAATTGCTTCTTATCAAGTGGTGTATCTCCACTTTCTGTTACAACATAAGAAGCGAAATAAATTACTTCTTCAAGCGCGCGAGGGGACATGTCTAAGACAAGTCCCATGCGGCTCGGGATACCTTTGAAATACCAAATATGAGATACAGGAGCAGCTAATTCGATATGACCCATACGTTCACGACGAACTTTTGCACGCGTTACTTCAACGCCACATCGATCACAAACTACACCTTTATAACGTACACGTTTATATTTTCCGCAATGACATTCCCAGTCCTTTTGTGGTCCGAAAATACGCTCACAGAACAAGCCATCTTTTTCAGGCTTTAACGTACGATAGTTAATTGTTTCTGGTTTCTTAACTTCACCGTATGACCAAGAACGAATCTTGTCAGGTGAAGCAAGTCCAATCTTCATATATTCAAAGTTATTTACATCTATCAAGGGGCCTACCTCCCTTTTAGTCTACAGGTTATCCCAATTATTCCTTAGTTGTCTCAACTTCAACATTCAATTTATCTGCTGATTGATGATCATCATCTTCCGTATCACGCATTTCAATTTCTGTATCGTTGATCGACATCATTTTAACGTCCATACCTAAACTTTGCAGTTCTTTAATCAATACTTTGAATGATTCAGGAACGCCTGGTTCTGGAACATTTTCACCTTTAACAATTGCTTCATACGTCTTAACACGTCCAATAACATCATCAGACTTCACTGTTAAGATTTCTTGAAGAGTATAAGCGGCACCATAAGCTTCAAGTGCCCAAACCTCCATCTCACCGAAACGCTGTCCACCGAACTGAGCTTTACCTCCAAGAGGTTGCTGCGTTACAAGTGAGTATGGTCCAGTAGAACGAGCATGAAGCTTATCGTCAACCATGTGCGCAAGTTTGATCATATACATGACACCAACAGATACACGGTTATCGAATGGCTCACCAGTACGTCCGTCATACAGGATTGTTTTCGCGTCATTTGCCATACCAGCTTCTTCAATTGTGCCCCATACATCTTCCTCACGAGCACCATCGAATACCGGTGTTGCAATGTGAATACCAAGGTATCTTGCTGCCATACCAAGATGAAGCTCTAATACCTGACCGATATTCATACGAGATGGTACCCCCAATGGGTTTAACATGATATCGATTGGCGTACCATCTGGTAAGTAAGGCATATCTTCTTCCGGTAAAATACGGGAAATAACACCTTTGTTACCATGACGACCGGCCATTTTGTCACCTTCAGAAATTTTACGCTTTTGAACGATATATGCACGTACAAGTTGATTCACGCCTGGTGGCAATTCATCGCCATCTTCACGGTTAAACACTTTTACGTCTAAGATAATACCGCCACCACCGTGTGGTACACGTAGTGATGTATCACGTACTTCACGTGCTTTCTCACCGAAGATTGCATGTAATAGACGTTCTTCTGCCGTTAATTCTGTTACACCTTTTGGCGTTACTTTACCAACAAGTAGATCTCCATCTTTTACTTCAGCACCGACGCGAATAATACCGCGCTCGTCAAGATTACGAAGTGCATCTTCTCCAACATTCGGGATATCACGTGTAATTTCTTCTGGTCCAAGCTTCGTATCACGAGCTTCTGATTCATATTCTTCAATATGGATAGAAGTGTACACATCATCTTTTACAAGGCGCTCACTCATGATGATCGCATCCTCATAGTTATAACCGTCCCATGTCATAAAGCCAACAAGCACGTTACGTCCAAGAGCTAGTTCACCTAGTTCCATAGAAGGACCATCCGCAAGGATTTCACCTTTTACAACTTGGTCTCCAACACTTACGATTGGACGTTGGTTGTAGCAAGTTCCTTGGTTAGAACGAATGAATTTTTGCATTTTGTAGCGATCTAAGTCGCCTTTTACTGTTTGACCGTCAACGTCTACATAGCGACGTACCCAAACTTCACGTGCTTCTACGCGCTCAACAACACCAGGCTGTTTACAGATTACTGCAGCACCTGAGTCTTTTGCTGATACGTACTCCATACCTGTACCTACAATCGGAGATTCCGGATTTATTAACGGAACCGCCTGACGTTGCATGTTCGCTCCCATAAGTGCGCGGTTAGAGTCATCGTTTTCTAAGAACGGAATACAAGCTGTCGCTGCCGACACTACTTGTTTTGGAGATACATCCATGTAGTCGATGCGTTCTTTATTTGTGACAATGTTTTCACCACGGAAACGAGCTACGATATCTTCATCAAGGAATTCCCCTACTTCAGATAATTTCATATTCGCTTGGGCTACAACATAGTTATCTTCTTCATCTGCTGTTAAATAATCAACCTGCCCTGTTACAAGACCAGTTTCTGGGTCAACACGACGGTATGGCGTTTCAATGAAACCAAACTCATTTACTTTCGCAAACGAAGATAATGAGTTAATCAAACCGATGTTTGGTCCCTCTGGTGTTTCGATTGGACACATACGACCATAGTGAGAGTAGTGAACGTCACGTACTTCAAAGCCTGCGCGCTCACGCGTTAAACCACCGGGTCCTAATGCAGATAGTCTTCGTTTGTGAGTTAACTCTGCTAATGGGTTTGTTTGATCCATGAACTGAGATAACTGAGAACTTCCGAAGAACTCTTTAATAGATGCAATAACCGGGCGAATGTTAATTAACGCTTGTGGTGTAATTGCATTTGTATCTTGAATCGACATTCTCTCACGAACAACACGTTCCATACGAGAAAGACCGATACGGAATTGGTTTTGTAGTAACTCTCCTACAGAACGCAGACGACGATTTCCTAAGTGGTCAATATCATCTGTATCCCCTACTTTATATAGCAAGTTAAAGAAGTAGCTAATAGAAGCAAGAATATCACCTGGTGTGATGTTTTTTATATCACGAGTAATATTTGCATTCCCAATTACGTTTATAGATCGTTCGCCTTCTGATTCTGGAGCATAGATCTTAATAGATTGCAGCTCAACATCGCCTGCTACCACTCCACCCATTGGTTTCGCTGTTTTGAATCCAATGTTTTTCTCTAAGTAAGGTAGAATACGATCCAGTGTACGACGATCTAAGACTGTTCCTTCTGCCGCTAAAATTTCACCAGTTTCTGGATCCACCAGTGTTTCAGCTAAACGTTGGTTAAACAATCTGTTTTTAATGTGTAGCTTTTTGTTGATCTTATAGCGACCTACATTTGCTAAATCGTAGCGCTTCGGATCAAAGAAACGAGACACAAGTAAGCTCTTTGCATTTTCTACTGTTGGTGGTTCACCAGGGCGTAGACGCTCATAAATTTCAAGCAATGCTTTCTCTGTGCTATCTGTGTTGTCTTTTTCTAACGTATTGCTTAAGTATTCGTTATCACCTAAAAGCTCGGTGATTTCTTGATCAGAGCCAAACCCTAATGCGCGTAACAAAACAGTTACAGGAAGTTTACGCGTACGGTCAATACGCACATATACAACATCCTTAGCATCTGTTTCATACTCTAACCAAGCTCCGCGGTTTGGAATTACAGTAGCAGTAAAACCACGTTTTCCGTTTTTATCCACTTTGCCACTATAGTATACGCTTGGAGAGCGAACTAACTGGGAAACGATAACACGTTCTGCACCGTTAATTACGAATGTTCCAGTCTCTGTCATGAGTGGGAAATCTCCCATGAACACATCTTGTTCTTTTACTTCACCAGTTTCCTTGTTGATTAGACGCACTTTTACACGAAGTGGTGCTGCATACGTCACATCACGCTCTTTGCATTCTTCTACAGAGTATTTAGGTTCACCTAAGCTGTAGTCGATAAATTCAAGCGATAGATTTCCCGTAAAGTCTTCGATCGGAGAAATGTCTTGGAACATTTCTCGCAAACCCTCATCAAGAAACCACTGATAAGAAGAGGTTTGAATTTCGATAAGATTTGGTAACTCTAATACTTCACTAATACGGGCATAACTTCTTCGTTGGCGGTGGCGTCCGTATTGAACTAGTTGACCTGTCAACTGCTTCACCCCTCAAATCATGAGTATTATAAATGCACAAAAAAATTTGTGCAAAAATCACAAATAAATACAACTACTGCTATTAGCGTAGTTTTTTTCTCTTAAAGATAGATACGTTGAGTCTTTCTATCTGCTCAAAAAAGAAAAATGGCTTCTATAAGAAAACCATCATTCTGTTTCATAATCTGCTGATTTTACTATCTTTTCCAAGAGAAACAAAAATATACATCTTTCTCAACGCAGAAAATCATATATTGGCATTGTATAATGTTAACATAGCCAAAAATAACCGTCAACGCTTTTTTGATTTTATGATATAATATCCTTTTTTCTTTTCTACAACTTCAACTTCAGAAAATGCTTCTTCTAGTTTTTTAAGCGCAGATGGCGCACCTTGTTTCTTTTGAATAACAATCCACAATTCTCCACCTGAAACTAAATACTCCACAGCCTTTTCTAAAATCTCATGCACGATATCTTTACCAGCACGAATTGGAGGATTAGATAGAATAGCAGCATACTTGCCATCTACATTTTCATAGACACTACTTTGCAAAATACGTATATTTTCAATTCTGTTATTAGCGGCATTTTCTTTTGCAAGTCCCAAGGCCCTTTCATTCACATCCACCATGTGAATTTCACGATCTTGAAACTCTTTCGCTAACGACAAACCGATTGGACCGTACCCACATCCTACGTCTAACACATTACCTTTAACATCTGGCATTTGAAACGCTTCAATTAAAAGACGAGAACCAAAGTCCACTTCGTTTTTCGAGAACACCCCATGGTCAGATAAAAAAGTAAATCGAGATTCACGAAGTGTAAATTCCCATCGTTTACGATCACTTTTACTAGAAGGGTCGTTAGAAAAATAATGGTCTGCCATATGGCCACCTCTTTTCTTTACAGTTAAAAAAAAAGCTCGCATGAGAGCGAGCTTTTTTTAAAAGCACCAAAAGTTAATTACTTAACTTCTACAGCAGCGCCAACCTCTTCAAGTTTAGCTTTCATTTCTTCAGCTTCCTCTTTAGTAACGCCTTCTTTGATTGCTTTTGGAGTGTTGTCAACTAATTCTTTAGCTTCTTTTAAGCCAAGACCAGTGATTTCACGTACAGCTTTGATAACTTTGATTTTTTGAGCGCCAGCACTTGCAAGTACTACGTCAAATTCAGTTTGCTCAGCAGCAGCTTCACCAGCGCCACCAGCTACAGCTACAGGAGCAGCAGCAGTTACGCCGAATTCTTCCTCGATAGCTTTTACTAAGTCGTTAAGTTCTAATACAGTCATAGATTTAACTGCTTCAATGATTTGTTCTTTAGTCATTGTAAATATCCTCCCTTAAATAGGTTTGTATTGTTTTATAGATAACAAGTAATTATCTTTTAAAAAATTAAGCGCCTTGCTCTTCCTTTTGATCTGCAACTGCTTTAGTAGCAAGTGCAAGGTTACGGATTGGAGCTTGAAGAACGCTAAGAAGCATAGAAAGTAAGCCTTCACGTGATGGAAGAGTAGCGATAGCTTTAACCTCATCAAGTGTTACAAGTTTACCTTCGATTACGCCTGCTTTAATTTCTAAAGCTTCATGATTTTTAGCGAAGTCGTTTAATACTTTCGCAGGAGCAACTACATCCTCGTTACTGAACGCGATTGCGTTTGGTCCTGTTAAGAATTCGTTTAACTCAGCCATTTCAGCAGACTCTGCAGCACGACGAGTTAAAGAGTTTTTGTAAACTTTGAACTCAACGCCAGCTTCACGTAAGTTTTTACGTAATTCTGTTGCTTCAGAAACTGTTAAACCACGGTAGTCAACAACAATTGTAGATTTACTCGCGCGAAGTTTTTCAGCGATTTCAGTTACAACTTGTTGTTTAGTTTCGATTACTTTGCTCATGTTATTACACCTCCTGTAGATTATATAGAAGATGTACCGAAAGTGCACTAAAAACCTCCATGCCCAACTTGTAGACATGGAGGCATATAGTCACAGAAAAAAGATTCCGCTTCGTATATTAACACCTAGGTAGGGAATTAAGTCGAATCGACTCCTACTGTCTACGGTACACTATTAAAATTCACAACATAAATGATTATATTAAAACTTCTTTAAGAAGTCAACTTCCAATTTTTACGCAAGTGTAGAAACGTCTACGCGTACGCCAGGTCCCATTGTAGAAGCAACAGTTGCGTTCTTCATGTAAGTACCTTTTGCAGCAGCTGGCTTAGCTTTTTGTAGCGTGTCAGCAATTGTTTTGAAGTTTTCTACTAATTTAGCATCTTCGAAAGATACTTTACCGATTGGAACGTGGATGTTACCAGCTTTATCAACGCGGTATTCAACTTTACCAGCTTTGATTTCGTTAACAGCTTTAGTTACATCGAAAGTAACTGTTCCAGTTTTAGGGTTTGGCATTAAACCTTTAGGTCCTAATACACGACCAAGTTTACCAACTTCACCCATCATATCAGGAGTTGCTACTACTACATCGAAATCGAACCAACCTTTTTGGATTTTACCGATGTAATCAGCATCGCCTACGAATTCAGCGCCAGCAGCTTCTGCTTCTTTTGCTTTTTCGCCTTTAGCGAATACTAATACACGTTGTACTTTACCAGTACCGTGTGGAAGAACAACTGCACCACGAATTTGTTGGTCAGCTTTCTTAGGGTCAACACCTAAACGGAATGCAGCTTCTACAGTTGCATCAAATTTAGCTGTGTTTGTTTTCTTTACTAATTCTACTGCTTCTGTTGCAGAGTAAGCAGATGCACGATCAACAAGCTTCGCAGCTTCAACGTACTTTTTACCTCTTTTAGCCATGTTTGTTTCCTCCTTGAATGTGGTTTTAGCGGAATAACCTCCCACGTTTACGCCTTCATTCCGGGAACCCCCGAGGATGTGCGCCCATCCATTTATTTAAAAATGATAATCATTTACGATAATAAAGGTTGCGAATTGGAATTCCAGACCCGCAACCTTTTTTACAAAAAACAAATCGAATTAGTCTTCGATAACGATGCCCATACTGCGCGCAGTACCTTCAACCATACGCATTGCAGCTTCTACACTAGCAGCGTTTAGGTCAGGCATTTTAGTTTCAGCGATTTCGCGTACTTTATCACGCTTAACAGTTGCCACTTTATTACGGTTTGGTTCACCAGAACCAGACTCAATACCAGCTACTTTCTTAAGAAGAACAGCAGCAGGAGGAGTTTTAGTAATGAAAGTGAATGAACGGTCCTCAAATACCGTAATTTCAACAGGGATGATAAGACCAGCTTGATCAGCTGTACGAGCGTTAAACTCTTTACAGAAGCCCATGATGTTAACACCTGCTTGTCCTAATGCTGGACCAACCGGCGGAGCTGGATTAGCTTTACCTGCAGGAATTTGAAGTTTTACTATTTTAATTACCTTTTTAGCCACGAGACACACCTCCTTAAGTCCGTGATGTGGTCAATTGGGCAGTGATTTGCCCTCCCACTTCATATTTTATCATAATGATAAAATCTTTTTCAAAAAACGTCTCCGTTACCGAAGACGTACTGACTTAAAAGATATTATCACTTTTTACAATTCATTTCAAGTTTCATTTTATAATTTTTCAATTTGATGGAAATCAAGTTCAACCGGAGTCTCGCGACCGAACATGTCTACAAGCACGCTAACTTTTTTCTTTTCCACATCAATTTCTTCAATCGCACCTGTATAATCCGCGAATGGCCCCTCATTTACACGCACTGTTTCATGAAGTTCAAATTCGAAATCAACCACTTCATTGTCCATTCCCATATGCTTCATGATGGTAACAACTTCCTCTTCCAATAGAGGCGATGGTTTAGATCCTGAACCAGAAGAACCAACAAAACCTGTTACTCCTGGCGTATTACGAACAACATACCAAGAATCGTCAGTCATGATTAGTTCTACTAATACGTAACCTGGGAACACTTTTCTTTTCGTTATTTTTTCTTTACCATTTTTCATTTCTACTTCTACTTCTTCCGGGACAACAACACGGAAAATTTTATCTTGCATACCCATTGATTCTACACGTTTCTCTAGGTTTGCTTTTACTTTATTTTCATATCCAGAATAAGTATGGACAACATACCAACTTTTTTCCATTCATTTAGGACGAGCGTCCTTCCCTCCCTGACGTACATTTTTTTGCGCAAATGAAAAAACCCGTTCACCGGGCTTTTACACAGTTCTTATAAATAACATTATATCATGGATAAGTGCTTCTTATTCAAGAATTAACCAAGAATTAACCGAATTAAAGAAGAAATGCCCATATCAACCACTGCGAAGAAAATCGCAAAGAACACAACTGTCGCGATAACAGTCGTTGTTGAGCGGAGTAATTCATCTTTTTTAGGCCAACTTACTTTTTTCATTTCGCGACCTACATCGCCGAAAAAGTTCGTTAAACGCATCTACGGGACCTCCAGTGTATTATTTATTTTGTTTCTTTGTGAACTGTATGCTTATTGCATGTTTTACAAAACTTCTTTATCTCAAGTCGCTCTACTGAGCTCGTATCTTTCATCGTAGAGTAGTTTCGATTTTTACACTCTTCACATGAGAGTACAACTTTTTTCCTCATTAGTTACACCAACCTTGTAACATTGTCCCTAAAAATGTATCATACAACAAAAGACAATGTCAATGTCATGACTTTCACTCTCTTAACAAAAAGAAAACAGGTGAATTATTTTACACCTGCGGCACTTGCTATGAATTTAAAGTTGTACTCTCTCTCATCTCCATATATCTTTCTAATTTCCTTTTTACACGCTGCAATGCGTTATCAATAGATTTCACGTGCCTGTTTAACTGTTCTGAAATTTCTTGATAGGAACGACCATCTAAGTATAAAGAGAGCACTTTTCTTTCTAAATCGCTTAATAATTCAGATATTTTTGATTCTATGTCTGTATATTCTTCCTGACTGATAATCATCTCTTCTGGATCAGTTACTTTCGATTCCGAAATAACATCTAATAGTGTTCGATCAGATTCCTCATCGTAAATTGGCTTGTCTAAAGACACATACGAATTTAACGGAATATGTTTTTGCCTTGTTGCTGTTTTAATAGCGGTAATAATTTGTCGAGTGATACACAGTTCAGCAAATGCTTTGAACGAAGACAGCTTGTCCCCTTTATAATCACGAATGGCTTTAAACAACCCAATCATGCCTTCTTGAACAATGTCTTCTCGATCGGCACCTACTAAGAAATAAGATCTTGATTTCGCGCGAACAAAGTTCTTATATTTGTGAATTAAATATTCTAGAGCGTCAGTATTACCTTTTCGAACTAACTCAACGATTGCCTCATCCTCTAAATCACGAAATGTAACGTCGCCTACACTTACGAAGCCTGCTTCCACCCTGATCCCTCCGACCGCTATATATTTAGCAATATTATACAGTAAAAAGATAAAGAGCGTCAATGCCTCAACGCTCTCCTCTTCTTAATTTTTCTAATTTTTCTGTAATATCCTCACTAAATATCTTTCGCATGGCGGGTTGCTTTTCTTTCGTGTCTTTTGTACACCTTCTTACTTGTTGTTCCATCGCTTGCACTTCTAACTCTAATTCACGCGCAGATTTTCGAAGTGCACCTTGCGCAAATATAATCCATTGCTCCGTATAATCCGAAGTTGCAACGTATATTTGTGTATTTATATTTCTAAGCTCAATCGCAAGTTGTTCTATCTTTTCATCTGCAGTTTGATTCTTTCTCGTGAATATTACTTCCACCCGCGATTGTTTCATCTTTTTTTCAATACCATAGACTGTATAGGCATCAAAGACAATCATTACCTTTGTGCCTGTATAGCCTTGATAATCCGCCATCTTATCAATAAGTGCGTCTCTTGATGACTGTAAATCTACATCCCGCAGTTTCTTCAAGTCTCCCCAAGCCCCGATAATGTTGTAACCGTCAACGATTAAAATATCGTTCATTTTTTATTTACCAATTTCGTGACGTTTACGATATACCTCATACATTAACAAACTTGCGGCTACTGAAGCATTTAAGGATGTAACTTTACCGACCATCGGTAAAGTAATTAGGAAATCACACTTTTCACCAATAATACGACTCATACCTTTTCCTTCACTACCAATTACTAGTCCGATTGGCATATTACCATCTAAATTACGGTAATCTGTTTTCCCTTTGGCATCTGTACCAGCAATCCAAAGTCCGCGTTCTTTTAATTCATCAATTGTACGCGATAAATTTGTTACACGTGCAACAGGAATATATTCAATTGCCCCAGTCGACGCTTTCGCAACTGACGCTGTAAGTCCTACCGCTCTTCTTTTTGGAATAATAACCCCATGAGCCCCTGCTGCATCCGCAGTACGCATAATAGAACCTAAGTTATGTGGGTCTTCAATTTCATCTAAAATTAAGAAGAACGGATCTTCATTGCGTTTTTCTGCTAATTTAAACAAATCCTCTAACTCAGCATATTGATATGCAGCTACTTGAGCAATTACACCTTGATGATTTCCCTCAACCAATTGATCTAATTTCTTCTTTGGTGCGTGTTGCAAAATAACCTTATTCTCTTTTGCTAATGCTAGTACAATCTGCACTTGTCCTTTGGCAGCACCTTCTGCTACCAAAATTTTATTAATATCTCGCCCCGCTCTTAAAGCTTCAATTACAGGGTTACGTCCGATAATATATTCACTACTCATGATGATGTGCTCCCTTCCTTTTCGTCCAAAACGTCAATCGCCTTATATACAATCTCGTCCAATCTTTCACGATTATTCAACAAGTGATGATAACCGATTAGCGCTTCAAAGGCTGTACTGTGTCGATATGTTTGTACATCTGTATTTTTTGGAACAGTACCCGAATTCGCATTACGCCCTCTTCTTAATACCGCCTCTTCCTCTTCTGTCAAAAATGCCGTCTCTAATAAATGATAAACAACTTTCGCCTGTGCTTTTGCCGAAACAAAGCTCGTCCCTAAGCGATGTAATTGATTAGGGCGAACTTTCCCCTTTTGAAGGAGGTGATAGCGGATATATTGTTCGTATACCGCATCACCCATATATGCTAACGCTAAGCTGTTCAATTGCTTTGCATCAATCATTCTTATCCTCTTTTCCATCTTGTACCTTGAGCGGTATCTTCTAAAATAATATTACGTCCTTTTAAATCATCGCGAATTTGATCAGATAATGCGAAGTCACGATTTTGACGAGCTTCAATACGCTTCTGGATTAGTGCTTCAATTTCTTCATCAAGCAACTCTTCTTGCGCTAATTCTAATCCTAAAATACTAAATAATGTTTCAAGTTGTTTTACATACGCTTCAATTACAATTTTAGAAGTATGTTCTTCTAACAAATATTGATTTGCGTGATTTGCTACGTTATATAATTCAGTAATCGCATTAGCCGTATTGAAATCATCATCCATCGCTTCTTCGAATGCAACCTGGAACTTTTCCATTTCAGCTAACCATTTTTCATTATGGTCCGTTAAATCCGTACTACTTTCCATACGATGCTTTAAGTTACCGTAAGCTGTTTTAATTCTTTCTAGTCCATTATTCGTACTTTGCAATAAATCTTCACTAAAGTTAATTGGGTGACGGTAATGTACCGATAGCATAAAGAACCTGATTAACTGTGGATTATATTGTTTGATGATATCGTGAACTAAAATGAAGTTTCCAAGCGACTTAGACATCTTCTCGTTATTAATATTAATATATCCATTATGCATCCAATAACGTGCAAATGTTTTTCCTGTCAACGCCTCAGACTGCGCAATTTCATTTTCATGATGAGGAAATGCTAAATCTTGACCACCAGCATGAATATCAATTGTATCCCCTAAATATTTACGCGCCATTGCTGAGCATTCAATATGCCACCCTGGACGTCCTTTCCCCCAAGGGCTTTCCCAGAAGATTTCTCCTTCTTTCGCAGCTTTCCATAAAACAAAGTCAAGAGGGTCTTGTTTCTTTTCTCCTACTTCAATACGTGCACCGTGACGTAAATCTGCAATCGGTTGATGTGATAATTTACCGTAACCTTCGAATTCTTTCGTTTTAAAGTACACATCACCTTCTGATTCATATGCATACCCTTTATTCACAAGTTCTTGAATAAATTCAATAATGATATCCATATTTTCTGTTACACGTGGATGAACCGTTGCATGCTTGCAACCTAGTGCCGTTACATCTTCAAAGTAAGCTTCAACAAAACGATCTGCAATTGTTGGCACATCTTCACCTAATTCATTTGCCGCCTTAATTAATTTATCATCCACGTCAGTAAAGTTAGATACATACTGCACATCATATCCTTTATATTCTAAGTAACGGCGTACTGTATCAAATACCATAGGTGGTCTTGCATTCCCAATGTGAATGTAGTTATACACTGTAGGTCCGCACACATACATCTTTACCTTATTTTCTTCTAATGGCATAAACTCTTCTTTTTGACGCGTTAACGTATTATAAATGTGAATAGTCATTTTTATCCTTCCTTTCTACC
This sequence comes from Bacillus sp. P4_D3, assembly GCF_056401855.1. Classification (NCBI taxonomy): domain Bacteria; kingdom Bacillati; phylum Bacillota; class Bacilli; order Caryophanales; family Bacillaceae; genus Bacillus; species Bacillus sp. P4_D3. The sequence goes on along the minus strand of NZ_JBFUIN010000009.1, from coordinate 12,784 downwards.
TTTACTTCGAGTTGCTTTCTCAATTTATCAAGTTCTGCTTCCATAACCTTTAATTTATCAAAAATCGGATCCGGGAGATCAGAATGATTTAATTCTTGACCAATCTTTACTCCATTTTGAATAACGACTCGGCCAGGTATACCTACAACTGTAGAATGTGCAGGAACTTCCTTCAACACGACAGATCCTGCTCCAATTTTAGAATTCTCTCCAACAGTAATAGAACCTAGTACTTTAGCACCTGTTGCAATTAATACATTATCCTGAATTGTAGGGTGCCTCTTTCCTTTTTCTTTACCTGTACCACCTAATGTGACACCTTGATAAATTGTTACGTTTTCGCCAATTTCACACGTTTCGCCAATTACAACCCCCATTCCATGATCAATGAAAAAACGACGACCAATAGTTGCTCCTGGATGAATCTCAATGCCAGTAAAAAAACGACTAACTTGCGAAATCCAACGTGCCATAAAGAAAAAATTCCTTTTATAAAAAGCATGTGCAATTCGATGGCCCCAAACTGCATGTAATCCAGAGTAAGTTAAAATGACTTCGAAATAACTTCGTGCCGCTGGATCCTGTTCAAAAACGACTTCAATATCTTCCCGAAGCCTCTTAAACATCGATGTTCCCTCCCCTTTATGGGCTGCTTTTTTCGAGTGAACTAACTCCCCTAACTCCCCTAACTCTCCCTGAATCTTTATACAAGGGGATAAAACTTATACTCACACCCATTTACATGGTATAAAAAAAAGACGCCTCTGTCATATAGACAGAGACGCCTTTTAAGCGCGGTTCCACTCTGTTTAGGCTAAAGAAGCCTCAAACTCATCCATGATAACGGTTTACACCGCTTCTGTTTACTTTGCGCCCTAAGACGTTCCGCGAAATACTTCGCTGTTCAACAGAAGACTCGAAGGGGCATTTCAAAAATCCGCTTATAAACCACTTCCAGCCTAAGGGTGGTTCTCTCTGTAAAAAGCCTGATTTTCTACTTCTCCTTCTCGTCGCTTTTCCTTATTAGATTTTAGGTATACTTATTATATTGCTAAACCTAGAAAATGTTAACCAATTACTTTTTGAATACGATTTAAAACTTTTTCTTTTCCAAGAAGAGCAATAGCGTTAGGAAGCTCTGGACCATGTGTTTGTCCAGTAGTAGCAACACGGATTGGCATAAATAGGTTTTTACCTTTATGTCCTGTTTCCTTTTGAACTGCTTTAATAGCCGCCTTAACTGCCGCTGGCTCCATTGCTTCTAAAGCTTCTAATTGATCGGCAAATGTACGAAGTACTTCAGGTACTTGTTCACCCTTCAATACTTCTTGTCCCTCTTCTTCATGATCAACATGATCTTTAAAGAACATTTCAGAAAGCTCTACAATTTCAGCTCCAAAGCTCATTTGGTCATGATATAAAGCAATTACATCACGAACCCATGCTTGTTCTTGTTCACTTAAGTTTTCACCTACGCGACCCGCTTTCACTAAATGCGGTAAGCTTAGTTCAACAACCGTATCTAAATCTTGTTTTTTCATATATTGGTTGTTCATCCATTTTAGTTTTTGAGAATCAAATAATGCAGGTGATTTTGATAAACGAGCTGCATCAAACATTTTGATAAACTCATCTTGAGAGAAGATTTCTTCTTCACCTACTGGTGACCAACCTAGTAATGCAATAAAGTTAAAGATTGCTTCTGGAAGATATCCAAGCTCTTTATATTGCTCAATAAATTGAATAATAGATTCGTCACGCTTACTTAGCTTTTTACGGCTTTCGTTTACAATTAAAGTCATATGACCGAACTTCGGGATATCCCAACCGAAAGCTTCATAAATCATCATTTGTTTTGGCGTGTTTGAAATATGATCATCACCACGAAGTACGTGTGTAATCTCCATTAAGTGATCATCTACCGCTACCGCAAAGTTATAAGTTGGAATTCCATCTTTTTTCACGATAACGAAATCACCAAAATCATTTGAATGGAATGCAACTTCATCTTTTACGATATCTTTAAACGTGAAGTCGCTATCAGCCGGCACACGGAAGCGAATACTTGGAATACGGCCTTCAGCCTCAAATCCTTTAATTTGCTCCTCAGTTAAATCACGGTGGTTTCCTGCATAACGCGGTGTTTCACCACGAGCGATTTGTCCTTCACGCTCTGCCTCTAGCTCTTCTTCTGTCATATAACATTTGTAAGCTAAATCACGCTCTAATAAATCTTCATATAATTTTTTATAAATATCTAAACGCTCTGTTTGACGATATGGTCCAAATTCACCACCAACATCAACACCTTCATCCCAGTCCATACCGAGCCATTTCAAGTATTTTAATTGGCTTTCTTCTCCACCAGCAACATTACGTTTCACATCAGTATCTTCAATACGAATAATAAACTTACCATCTTGATGACGAGCAAATAAATAATTAAATAATGCCGTACGCGCATTTCCGATATGTAAGTGTCCTGTTGGACTTGGCGCATAGCGCACTCTCACTTGCTTTTCCATAGTTGGTACACCTTCCAATCTTAATGTCAACACATTCTATAATTGTACACCAAAAAAACGTGATTATCCATCTTACGAATTAAAAATCACTATTTTTTCTGTAATAAAACAACCGCTTGAGAAGCAATCCCTTCTTCTCTACCTGTAAATCCTAATTTTTCTGTTGTTGTTGCCTTTACATTAATATTATCAATAGACGTTTCTAGTAGTTCACTAATGCGTTTACGCATGCTTTCAATATGCGGTGCCATTTTTGGCTTTTGGGCAATAATTGTACAATCTAGGTTCCCTAGCTCATAACCTTGTTCACACACAAATTCCCAAACCTTTTGTAACAATACAGCTGAATCCGCATCTTTAAAGGCAGGATCTGTATCAGGAAAATGTTTTCCAATATCTCCTGCTGCAATTGCTCCTAGACATGCGTCAGCAATCGTATGTAACAATACATCTGCATCCGAGTGACCGATTAATCCTTTTTCATGAGGAATTGTAATTCCGCCGATAATTAACGGTCTACCTTCCGCAAATTCATGTACATCAAAACCTTGTCCAATTCGAAACATTCTTTACATCCTCCTCAATCTAAACTACTTTATGAATTCTATATTATATTGCTATCTCTATAAAGAAAAGCTCGGCAACTGCCGAGCTTTTCTTTACTATAATACCATCACTTCTATTTCTTCTGAACATGAAGGAAACTTTCAGCAATTAGTAAATCCTCTGGAGTCGTCACTTTAATATTATAGTAACTCCCCTCTACCACGCCTACTTGCTTCCCGACACGTTCTACGAGACTTGCATCATCTGTACCAAGAAAACAACTTTGCTTTGCACTTCTATGAGCTTCTAATAAAAGAGGAACAGAAAATCCTTGCGGTGTTTGAACCGCTTTAAGCTGAGAACGTTCTACCGTTTCAACAACAACACCCTGTTCTACTTTCTTAATTGTATCCTTCACTGGCACTGCACAAATGGAAGCTCCATATTTCTCTGCTACAGTTAATACATCTTGCATCATCTTATTCGTTACGAACGGGCGCGCACCATCGTGTACGAGAACATACTCAACTCCGCTCACATACTGAAGCGCATTATACACACTATCTTGTCTTTCAGCCCCGCCTTGAATAAATTGCACCTGCTTTTCAACCGGGTACTTCTGTATTAACTCCTCAAAATAAGGACGTTCCTCTTCGTTAATTGCCATGATAATACGTTTACATGCTTTATCTTTTTCAAAAGCACGTAATGTATGCACAATGATAGGTACTCCATTTATAAGTAAGAACAACTTGTTTTTACCAGCACCCATCCGTTTCCCTTGACCCGCTGCCGGAATAATTAATGTATACATATTAATAATCCTCTACTTATAATGCTTTTTCTAATAATTTACGTTTTGCGAAAATCATACGACCAGCCGATGTTTGCAACACACTTGTAACTAGTACATTAAGTTGCGAACCGACATATTCTCTACCGTCTTCTACTACAATCATCGTGCCATCATCTAAGTATGCAACACCTTGATTTTGTTCTTTACCATCTTTCACAACATAAACACTTAATTCTTCACCAGGGAGTACGACTGGTTTAATTGCATTTGCTAAATCGTTAATGTTCAACACTGTTACTCCTTGTAGTTCAGAAACTTTGTTTAAGTTGAAATCATTTGTTACAACAGTTCCACCAGTGATTTTAGCTAACTTTACAAGCTTGCTATCCACCTCTTGGATATCCTCAAAATCGCCTTCATAAATTTCCACCGGAATTAGTAGCTCTTTTTGAATACGATTTAAAATGTCTAATCCTCTGCGACCACGATTACGCTTTAAAGCATCAGAAGAATCGGCAATATGCTGAAGCTCTTCTAATACGAATTGTGGAATCACAATTGTTCCTTCTAAAAACTTCGTTTGGCAAATATCCGCAATACGTCCATCAATAATTACACTTGTATCGAGAATTTTCCAATGAGTTGTAGATTTTTCTACCTCTACCTCTTCGTTCTCGCTATTGTTTTTCTTCTTACCTCCGCGCTGGGGTAATGTAAATAATCCTAGCAATTCATTTCTCTTTTTAAATCCTACTTGGAATCCTAAATAACCAAGTAAAAGAGTAAAGAACACTTGTAATACTGTACTAATGACTGGAATCGTGAATTCACGAATTGGTATCAAAATTAAATATGCAACAATAAGACCAGAGATCAACCCTAATGTACCAAATAAAACATCCGCTACCGGTGCCTTTACAAGGGCTTCTTCGATATGTTTAATAAGTTGAACAATATAATCCACAAGCCAAAATGTTGTTAAAAATAAAATAATTGCACCAATAATTGCACGAACGTACGATCCCTCAAGCCAAGGAACAGCACCGACGTCCAATACATTAATAACTTTTGGGATTAGAAAAATCCCTAACGCTCCCCCGATCACTAAAAAGAAGAGCTGTACGATCCTTTTTAACATCCAACCACCTCCTACTCATTATTAACCATTGTTTTGCTAATCAAAACGCCGAATGCAAAAGCGGACGTGTTTTTTTTATATAAATAGTTTTATTTACCAATATACCATATCATATACCAAAAATGTTCTAGTGTCGTTATATTATGGAATCAATGTAATATTCTTAATTGTGTCTACTCATATAGAGATGCTCTTGAATTCTTTTTAGGCCCTCTCGTATTTTCTTCGCCCTAACTTCCCCAATTCCTTCCACATCATCCAATTCATTAATAGTTGCACGACAAACACCTTGTAGCGTTTTAAATCGATTAATTAAATTTTCAATGATAAGTGGTGGAACACGAGAAATTTTGCTTGCGATTCGGTATCCCCTCGGTGTCACGCTTTCTTCTAAGCTCATTTGCCCTGGATAGCCAAGCAATTTAACTAAATCGCTATCCTCTAAAAGCTGTGTATTTGCAAGATCTTGTAACTTTTTCAAAATTTGATGGTGATCCTGCGTTTTTTCTTGATAATAATCCTTAATTAATAACGCTGCCTCTGCTTCTAAGTCGGCTAGTAATTCTGTAAGTTGTAAACGAATTAACCTTCCTTCCGTTCCTAACTCATGAATGTAGCTCACTATTTCATTTTTAATACGCAGTACCATTTCAACACTATGTAAAACGTGAACTACCTCGGACATTGTAACGACCTCTTCAAATTCTAGAATGCCCAAATTCGTAATCCCATCATTCCATACAGCTTTATATTTTTCTAACGTTTGAATAGCTTGGTTTGCCTTTGTTAAAATTACACCTATATCTTTTAGTGTATAACGTAAGTTCCCTTGATATAGTGTAATTACGTTACGTCTTTGTGAAATAGCCACAACAAGGCTAGCCGTCTGCTTTGCTACACGCTCTGCCGTTCGGTGACGCATACCTGTTTCAATAGAATCAATGGATGGATCTGGAACTAATTGTGCATTTGCAATTAAAATTTTGCTCCCAGTTTCATTTAAAATAAGTGCCCCATCCATTTTTGCTAATTCATATAAACTAGCCGGTGAGAATGCACAATTAATGTGAAATCCTCCATCAACAATACTTTTAATCTGCTCATTATACCCAAGAACAATTAGCCCTCCAGTTTGCGCACGAAGTACGTTATCTATCCCTTCGCGTAGTGGTGTTCCTGGGGCAACGAGCTGTAGAATGTTAATCATACTTTTGACACGTTGCTTGTTTTCCTCCATAGCCTAGCCTCCTAATGTCAAACGAAGCGCCTCTCCTAAATTAGAAACACCTACTACCTCAATCCCATCTGGAATTGTCCATCCTCCCAAATTTTTTCTAGGAATAATAGCACGTTGAAATCCTAATTTTGCTGCTTCTTGTACACGTTGTTCAATTCTTGATACTCTTCTTATTTCTCCAGTTAGGCCTACTTCTCCTATTACCGCATCGGTTGGTGCAGTAGCTTTATCTCTGAAACTTGAAGCAATACTTAAGGCAACAGCTAAATCGATTGCTGGTTCATCTAATTTCAAGCCACCCGCGACCTTTAAATATGCGTCTTGATTTTGCAACAATAAACCTGTTCTTTTTTCTAGCACTGCCATAATAAGTGAAACGCGGTTATGATCAATTCCTGTCGCCATTCTTCGAGGATTTCCAAAACTAGTAGGGGAGATTAATGCTTGTATTTCTACTAAAACCGGTCTGGTTCCTTCCATTGAAGCAACCACTGTGGATCCTGCAACTCCAACTGGACGTTCCTCAAGGAAAATTTCAGAAGGATTTAGTACTTCTGCAAGACCTAGTTCCTTCATTTCAAAGATACCCATTTCATTTGTGGAACCAAAACGGTTCTTCACAGCTCGCAAAATACGATATGTATGGTGACGATCTCCTTCAAAGTAAAGAACTGCATCAACCATATGTTCTAGCATACGTGGTCCTGCAATTGCCCCTTCTTTTGTCACATGTCCGACGATAAAAATAGGAATCCCTTTCGTCTTTGCAAGCTTCATTAATTCCGCTGTACATTCACGTACTTGCGCTACACTTCCTGGGGCTGACGTCACTTCAGGTAAATGTATCGTTTGAATAGAGTCAATAACAACAAAAGCTGGATTCATCTCTTCAATGTGCGCTGCAATTCGCTGTAGATCAGTTTCTGCTACAACAAATAGATTACTACCCTTTACATGCAAACGATCTGCACGAAGTTTAATCTGCTTTGCTGACTCCTCGCCTGATATGTATAGTACATCATATGAAGAATCTGCTAATTGCGATGAAATTTGTAATAACAATGTTGATTTTCCAATCCCAGGGTCTCCACCAATAAGTACTAAAGATCCATCTACAATCCCGCCACCAAGTACACGGTTAAACTCTTGAAATTTCGTTTCAATACGCGCCTCAGAATTTGTTTCTACCTCTGTTAAGCGTCTTGGTTTTGTTACTTCTGATTGAATTGCATTGACATAATTAAGGCGCCTTGATGATACAACTGGTTCCATCTCTTCAACAAGCGTATTCCATTTACCACATCCAGGACATTTCCCCATATATTTTGGCGACTGATAACCACACTCTTGACATGTGAATTTTGTTTTCTTTTTAGCCATATCTTTTATAGTTCACTTCACTTTCATCTACAAACGTTTATCCTTCTCGTACAAGAAAGAGGGCTATCGCGTAGCCCTCTTTGTTTGTCTATACTTATTTTACCTTTTCCGCACTATGAATGACAAATGATTCTCCTTCTATATCAAAGATAACTTTTTGCCCTTTCTCAATAGCACCTTTTAACAGTTCTTCTGATAGTCTATCTTCTACATGTTTTTGAATTGCTCTACGAAGCGGACGAGCACCGTACTCTCGATCAAATCCTTTATCAGCAATTGCTGAAATTGCTCCTTCTGTTAAGTGCAATTCAATCTCTTGTTCTTTTAAGCGATTCACCAACTGATTCACCATAAGAGTTACAATTTCTTGAATATGTTTTTTCTCAAGCATATGGAACACGATAATTTCATCAATACGGTTTAAAAATTCTGGACGAAATGCCTTTTTCAATTCATCCATTACTTTACCTTTCATATCTGAATAATCGCGGCTCTCATCTTGTACGTTAAATCCAAGATGTTTATTACGTTTTAATGCGTCTGCACCAACATTAGACGTCATAATAACAATTGTATTACGGAAATCAACTGTACGTCCTTTAGAATCTGTTAAACGGCCATCTTCTAATACTTGTAGTAAAATATTAAACACATCCGGATGAGCTTTCTCTACTTCATCTAATAAGACAACTGAATATGGCTTACGACGAACTTTCTCTGTTAATTGTCCACCTTCTTCATATCCAACATATCCTGGAGGAGATCCAACTAAGCGAGAAGTAGAATGCTTTTCCATGTACTCAGACATATCGATGCGGATCATTGCATCCTCATCACCGAACATAGATTCCGCTAACGCCCTCGCTAGTTCTGTTTTACCTACACCAGTCGGTCCTAGGAAAATAAATGAGCCAATTGGACGTTTCGGATCTTTTAATCCCGCTCTCGCACGACGAACAGCTTTTGCCACAGCTACAACTGCTTCATCCTGCCCAATTAAACGATCATGTAAAATTGATTCCAAGTTTAATAATTTATCTGTCTCTGTTTGTGCAAGTTTAGAAACTGGAATACGTGTCCATGTGGAAACGACATTTGCAATATCTTCTACTGTTACTTCTGAGTTTTCTTGTCCTTGTTTCTCTTTCCACTGACGCTTTGTATCTTCTAACTTTTCACGTAAACGTTGTTCCATATCACGTAAGGAAGCAGCTTTTTCAAATTCTTGGCTCTGTACAGCTGCATCTTTTTCTTTTCTAATTTCCTCAAGCTTCACTTCAAGCTCTTTTAAGTTTGGCGGTGTTGTATAAGAACGTAAGCGCACTTTTGATGCAGCCTCATCAATTAAATCGATTGCTTTATCAGGTAAAAAACGGTCTGTAATGTAACGATCTGAAAGTTTTACAGCCGCATCGATTGCATCATCTGTAATAGATACGCGGTGATGCGCCTCATAACGGTCACGTAAACCTTTTAAAATTTGAACTGATTCTTCTAAGTTTGGTTCATCAACATGAATTGGTTGGAAACGTCTTTCTAATGCCGCATCCTTTTCAATATATTTACGATATTCGTCTAAAGTTGTTGCACCAATACATTGTAATTCACCACGTGCTAAAGATGGTTTTAAAATATTCGATGCATCAATTGCACCTTCCGCCCCTCCTGCACCAATTAACGTATGAAGCTCATCAATAAATAGAATGATGTTACCAGCTTGGCGAATCTCATCCATCACTTTCTTTAAACGATCCTCAAATTCACCACGATATTTTGTTCCAGCAACAACTGTACCCATATCTAATGTCATAACACGCTTATCTCTTAAAGTTTCAGGAACTTCATTATTTACAATTTGCTGTGCTAATCCTTCCGCAATTGCTGTCTTACCTACACCAGGTTCTCCAATTAATACTGGATTGTTTTTTGTTCTACGGCTTAACACTTCAATTACACGTTGAATTTCTTTACTACGCCCAATAACAGGATCTAAACGATTTTCACGTGCAACAACTGTTAAATCACGTGCTAGACTGTCAAGTGTAGGTGTATTCGCATTTGTTGATGAACCACCTTGGTGACCTGAACTAGCTTCATTACTTCCAAGAAGTTGTAACACTTGTTGCCTTGCTTTGTTTAGGCTTACACCTAAATTATTTAAAACACGTGCTGCTACACCTTCACCTTCACGGATTAAACCAAGTAAAATATGTTCTGTTCCAACGTAGGAATGGCCCAATTTACGAGCTTCGTCCATAGACAACTCAATAACTTTTTTAGCACGAGGTGTGTAATGTACTGTTTGAGAAGCTTCCGTTCCACGTCCAATTAATGCTTCTACCTCTTTTTGAACTTTCTCTGGACTTAATCCAAGAGCAATTAACGCTTTTGCTGCAATTCCTTCACCTTCGCGTACAAGCCCAAGTAAAATATGTTCTGTTCCAATATTATTATGCCCAATGCGAATTGCTTCCTCTTGAGATAAAGCTAATACTTTCTGTGCTCGTTCTGTAAATCTTCCAAACATCATAGAAATCGCCTCCTACTTGCGCTTAATTTTGTTCAATTCGTAATCGCTCACGGATTAAGGTTGCTCTTCGATAATCTCTTTCTTCTGGTCCTAGAGGTCCTCCTGCATATTGTTGCAAAATGCCCGGCTGAGTAAGAACCATTAACTCAGTTAAAATATTTCTCGATATACCTTGTATATATCCTAAGTCAATACCAAGTCGTACATCTGATAAGCAAGTAGCTGCTTCTGCAGATTGAATTAAACGACTGTTAGCTAGTATTCCGTAAGAACGATATACTTTATCTTCAAGCTCAATACTTGAATTTTGTACAATTAATTCTCTAGCCATTTTTTCTTGATGGATGATTTGTTGAATGACACTCTTTAAATCTGCAATAATATCTTCTTCTGACTTCCCTAGTGTCATTTGATTTGACACTTGAAATATATTACCTAACGCTTCGCTACCTTCACCGTATATTCCTCTTACTACTAGCCCTAATTTTTGAATTACTTGTATAATACGGTTAATTCTTTTCGTTAAAACCAGTCCCGGCAAATGAATCATTACCGAAGCCCTTAATCCTGTACCGACGTTAGTGGGGCAACTCGTAATATATCCAAGCGATTCATCAAAAGCATATTCAACCTGTTCCTCGATCCAGTTATCTATTTGATTGGCACTTTGAAGCGCCTCTGATAACTGTAAACCTGAAAATAGGCACTGAATCCTAACATGATCCTCTTCATTAAGCATGATACTTATATGTTCACTTTCTGATAGTAGGCATGCTCCGTATTCTGTTCCTGCAAGATTTGGACTAATTAAATGCTTCTCAACTAAAACTCTCCTTTGAAGAGGATTTAATTCATTCATTTTTAATAGTTCAAACTCCCCAAAAGGTTCTACAGGTTTATTTATAAACTTCTTCTTAAATAACTCATGAATCTGTTTAGCTTCTTCCTCGTTTTGCATAGTAGAGAATTGATATTTTTTAAAGTTACGAGCCAAACGAATTCGACTACTTAAAACAATATCAGAATCAGGGCCATCCCCCTTCATCCATGGACTAATCGCTTCATTCATAATTCTGTCCAGTGACATAGAACTATTCCCCCTCTCTATGCTCACTAAGCTGATTTACAAGACATCGAATTTTATCTCGTACTTCAGCCGCTTTCTCAAATTCCTCTTTCTGTACATATTGTTTCAGATTGAGTTTTAGTTCATCTAATTCTTTCTTTAAGTAGATATTTCCTTCTATACGTTCAGGAATTTTTCCACAATGATCTGTATGCCCACCGTGAAGACGTTTTAAYAATGGTTTTAAATGCCCCTTAAATGTATCGTAACAAGAAGCACATCCAAAGCGTCCCACTTTTGTAAATTGTTCATATGTCATCTTACAATTCGGACATCTTGATATATTTGTATCTGAAAATGCATCTTGCCCTTCTTCAAACATTGCTGGTTCACCATGCAATAATCCGGCTAATAGGTCATGGAATGAAAAATTAGACTGCGGTGATTGAAAGAAAGACGTATAGCCACTTTGTTCTGCACATTGCTCGCAAAGATGAACTTCCGCCTTTTTTTCGTTGATTACTTTTGTATAATGTAAAGTTGCTGGTCTTATATTACAGTTTTGACAAGTCATCGCTATCCCCCACCTTTACAACAGGAACGATCTATCTCATGATACTTTTCATACATTACTAGATTGTTCTCTTTCCTTAATCCATTTAGTAAAAGCACATGTCATCTTTCAAAATCCCTACAATATTAAACTGCATTATCTTAGTTATCATTCTTAACAAAAGTTATATTTATTTATATTTCAGTGTTCTTAACATTGCGCATAATATTCGAGCCCTAAGTTCATCTCGAGAAGGAACATCCATTAATAATACAGAACGATCTAGTACACTTAACATAAGTTTAGCTTCACGATTTGTTATAATACCCTCTTCTATTAAACGTATAATCATGCTTTCTGCATTTCCTTGTGCAACGCTATGATCAATCATATGAAGCATTTGATCAATAATGTCTATATCATCATGCAGTTTGACTTTTATAATGCGAATGTAACCTCCTCCACCTCGTTTACTTTCTACTACGAATCCTCTTTCTAACGTAAAACGGGTATTGATTACATAGTTGATTTGAGACGGCACACAATCGAATCGATCAGCGACCTCATTCCTCTTGATTTCAATCGCATTATTATTGCTTAAGTCAATAACTTGCTTTAGATATTTCTCAATGATATCAGATATATTTCTCATTTATCCGCCACCTTTATTGACTTTGACTATCTTTGACTTTAATTATATACGTATTAAAAAAATTTGCAACTCTTTTGCTTATTCACTATCCTAGCCACATTTCCCAGTCTTTAATCAAAAGGACGATTCTTTAAGTAAAGATTTTTTAAATTACTATGAATTATAAAAAGAAACACGAAAAAACACGAGTCATTTGACTCGTGTTTTAGTTGCTTGGCGACGTCCTACTCTCACAGGGACAAGGTCCCAACTACCATCGGCGCTAGAGAGCTTAACTTCCGTGTTCGGTATGGGAACGGGTGTGACCTCTCTGCCATCATCACCAAACTATTGAAGGCATATTCCTTCAAAACTAGATAAC